>JAFAPJ010000431.1 GCA_019247255.1 Methylobacteriaceae bacterium
CACGGGCGGGTAGATGGTGGGCGCGTAATCGGCCCGGTTGATGCGCGGCCAGATCGTCCCGTCGCGCAGGCTCGCGAGCGCGGGATCGCTCGGCAGGTAGCGGTAGGGATTGATTCCGGCCGCCTGGACGCGGCCGTCCCAAACGTAACGGTAGGCGTCCGTCGAGTGGTAGGGCGGCGGCAGGAAGACGGTCAGGCGCAGGAGCGCCGCGACCGCGAGCACCGTCGCGAGCGAGAAGCGGACGCGCCCCGCGAGGACGAGGCCCGCGATCCCGGCGAAGACGACGCTCTCGGCGACGAGCGCGATCACGTTCGCCTTCGGCAGATCGGCGAGCTGGAGGCCGAGGCCGACGAGATGGGCGAGACCGAGGCCGCCCACGAGCGCCACGGACCCCGCGCGACCGAGGAGACGCATCAGGCCTCGACCATCGGCGGGGCGAGCCCGAGCCGATCCGCGAGGTCGCCCTCCGCGAAAGCGCGCCGAAGATAGGCCGCGCTCGCCGGCGCCGGGTGAGGTTGCAATCCGTCCTCCCGGTCCGCCGGCTCGCCCAAGGTCTCGTGCACCAAGCGGATCAGGCAGTCGCGGTCGTCGATGTCGTACCAGCGCGGCAGGACCTCGACCGGGAGCCCGATCTCGCGGGCGCGGGCGAGCGTCGCCTCGGCCACCGTCTCGGTCGACCAGGCGATCTCCTCGAAGAGGCGCCGATGCGGCGCCTTCAGGCCGAGCACGTAGTAGCCGCCGTCCTCGGAGGGGCCGAACACGGCGCGATCCCCCGGCCGGGCGAGACGCTCGCTGAGCTCGATCAGGATCGAGGTCGGCAGCGTGGGGCTGTCCGCGTTCAGCACGCAGGCCGCGGCGTGGCCGCGCAGGAACATCTCGGAGAGCGCGTGGAACAGGCAGTCTCCGAAACCCGGCATCCAGGCCTCGATCAGATCCGCCTCGGGCGACACTTCCTGCGTGAAGAACGATTCACTGCCGGGCGGACCGAACGCAAGGTAAGCCTGCAGGTCCGCGCCCGCAGCACGAGCTGCTGCGAGATTACGCACGATGTCACGGAGGAAGACGGTGTTCAATTCGGCCGCCTCCGCGAAGGTCAGCGGTGGGACGAGCCGGGTTTTCGTCCGCCCGGGAGCGGAGGCCTTGGCCATGACGGCCACGCCGCATGCAGCTCTGTCAGCCTTCCCTTCCATCCAGATTCCACGTCGTGTGTCGCTTGGCCGAGCCGTATCAACTTTTACGCCAACGGCCGTGTCAGTGTGACGTCAATCAAAGAAACTTGAACGGATCAGCGCCGGCTCGCTCGGGCATACGGGCGGCCTCGAGGCTGCTCTTTCGTGATCCTCCGGTGAATTGCGAGATTCCACGGGTGAGCTGTCGCGGTCGCGCCGCGGCCGAGCCGAGCAAAGGTAAGACTTTTCAGAAGCTTAAGCACGCTTCGGTCCGCAACCGTATCGCGCCGTTGCGCCGGCCCGGCTATCATGGTGAAGTGTTGGGGCAAAGAACGCCAAGCATCGACTTGGCTCGGCGTGGCAATTCCAAGCAATCGGGTCGGGGCTGAGCGCGTCGCCGCGCACGGGGAGGGAAGGAGGCGCATGGAGTTCGTGTCCGGGAACGCGCAGCCTGTTCCGTTTCTCAACGCCTGCGTCGCGAAGCGGTGGCGGGCCTGGGAGAAAACGGCGATCGGCCGGATGGGAGCGACCATCGTGGAGGCCGAGATGGACGAGTGGAGCGGCGTGGTGCCTCCCGCGCTCGAGACCGTCGTTCATGTTCTGCTGCCCGGCCCCCGACCGATCGTGGCGACCCGCGACATCGGCGACGGGCGCCGCGAGACGCTCACGCGCACCGGCCAGATCTGCGTGACCCCGGCCGGCTGCACGGGCCATTGGGAATGGAGCGGCTCGGGGTTCCGAGACTTGAACCTCGTCATGCCCCATTCCCTGCTGCGCGCCGCCTCCGAAGACGCGGGTCTCGCTGACGTCCCGGACCTGATGCCCCTCGCGCGGGGCCCGCGCAGCAACGCGCTGATCGAGCAGGTGGTCCATTATCTCGGCGAGGTCGGGGCCGGGCGGATGCCGGCGACCGCGGCCGAGGTCGATCATCTCATCGGGTTCGTGGCCTGCTGGCTGATGAAGGAGGCGGAGCCTGAATTCGGGCCGAAGCCTTCCGGCCTGTCGGTCCGGGCGCTCCGCCGCGTGCTCGGCTTCATCGACGAGAATCTGGAGCGCGACCTGTCGCTCACGGAGATGGCGCGCCTCGTGGGACTGTCCGCGCCCTATTTCTCGCACGCCTTCCGGACGGCTGTCGGCGAGCCCCCTTACCGCTACCTCCTGCGGCGGCGCTGCGAGCGGGCGTGCACGCTCATGGAGGGGCCGACCTCGATCGCCGAGATCGCGCTCGCGGTCGGCTTCTCGAGCCAGTCGCATTTCACGACCGCCTTCCGCCGGCTCATGGGCACGACGCCGGCCGCCTGGCGACGGGCCAGGCGCGCCTGATCCGCCGCGGGCTCTCGCAGGCCGCGCGCTCCGATCGCCTCGACAGGACGGGCAGGTCGGCTTAGGCGCCCCTGCCATGGCAGCCCTGACCCCCCGGACGCGGCTCGAGACGCACGAGGTCGTCAACCAGCCGGCCCCGTTCGAGGACGTGAACCTGTTCGAGGCGGACAGGATGCTGTCCAGCCTCGTCGCGGCGGCGGGCGGGGCGGCTCACCGCTCCCATCTCGCGGCCGTCGGCGCGCGGGTCGGCAGCCAGGAGACCGTCGAGCTCGGGTTCCTGGCGAACCGCAACCCGCCCGTCCTGCATGCCTTCGATCGCTGGGGACGACGCATTGACGAGGTCGAGTTCCACCCGGCCTATCACGCGCTGATGGCGATCGGGCTCGAGGCCGGCGTCTCGGCCCGAGCCTGGACCCATCCGGAAGGCGGGCACGTGGCGCATGCGGCGCTGCTCTTCCTCATGTCCCAGGCGGAATCGGGCGTCGTCTGCCCCATGTCGATGACCTACGCGGCCGTGCCGACGCTGCGGCAGGAGCCGGCGCTCGCCGCGATTTGGGAGCCGCGGATCGCGGCCGCCCGCTACGATCGCCGGAGCATGCCGGCCGACGCCAAGACGGGCGTGACGGTCGGCATGGCCATGACGGAGAAGCAGGGCGGCTCGGACGTCCGGGCGAATACGACCCGGGCGCGCCCGGTCGGAGACGGGCTCTCCGAGCTTCTCGGGCACAAATGGTTCTGCTCGGCCCCGATGTCGGACGCTTTCCTGACGCTCGCGCAGGCGGAGGGCGGGCTCACCTGCTTCCTGGTGCCCCGCTGGCGGCCGGACGGCGAGCGCAACCCGATCGAGATCCAGCGGCTCAAGGACAAGCTCGGCGACCGGGCGAATGCCTCGGCCGAGATCGAGTATCGCGGCGCGCTCGCGGTCCGGATCGGGCCGGAGGGGCGGGGCGTGCGCACGATCGTCGAGATGGTGAACCACACGCGCCTCGACTGCACGGTCGGGGCCGCGAGTCTCATGAGGCAGGCGCTCTCGCTCGCCATCCGGCATGCCGAAGGGCGGAGCGCATTTCAGAGACGGCTCGTCGACCAGCCGCTGATGCGCGCCGTG
>JAFAPJ010000524.1 GCA_019247255.1 Methylobacteriaceae bacterium
CCGTCCTCGTCCGTCGTGAAGGCGTTCAACACTGTCTTCGCGGACGTGATGACCTCGGAGAAGATGAGGCGGCACGGCGGGAAGGTCACATGTTTCGTCGCCGGCGACGATCCTGACGGCCGTCGCATGGCGGTCCGCCTTGCCGACGAGGCGGGTTTCGCCGGCCTCGATGTCGGGCCCCTGCGGATGTCCCGCCATCTGGAGGCGATGGCGCACCTCAACATCGCGATCGCGCTCGCCGGGGGAGGAACGGATGCGGCGTTCCTCTACGATCAGCGGGAGCGCTGATCACCGCTCTGCAGCGCCTCGCCGGTCCGGGCGAGGCGTCTCAGGTCGCGCGCGCGAAGCGAGACCGCCGCCGGCGAGCGGAAGGACCTCTACCCTGCCGGTCCCGGTCCGATCTGCTTCGTCGCCACGACCCGGAACGCGATGGAGGCGAGCGCGCTCACGGCCGCGACGAGCCCCGCGACCGCATCGGCCGCATTCCGGACGTCGGCTTCCGCGACCCCGTAACCCGCGAAGCCGAGCCCGAGGGCGGCGAGCCCCACGAGGTTCGCCCACACGGTGCGGCTCTGCCAGATGGACTTGGTCTCGGTCATGGGTCTTTCCTCCTGGTTGAGCATGCGAACGGGATCGGGGCGCGGAACCGTCGCCGACGCTGTCGCGTGGACGGCCGCGAGGCGCAGCGCTTCGCGCTCGACCCGGGCGATCCGAGCCGTCCAGCCGCGGCCGAAGACCGGCCAGGTCGACAAGCGGCGGAGCCGGGCGCGGCGCGCCTGGCAAAGCCGCGGGACGAGACGCACCGGGTCCGCGAGGCTGGCAGCCTCGAGCGTGCGCGGCCCGATGCGGCCGTCCGCCGGGACGTCGAGCGCGCGTTGCAGCGCGGCCGCGGCGCGGGCGGGGCCCGAGTGGACCGCCTCGTCGAAGGCCAGGAGGTCGAGCCCGGCTGGAAGGTCGTCCGCACGCACCACGTCCCAGTAGCGGCGCCGGTAGATGGCGCCCGCCTCGGCTCGCGTCAGCGCGCGGAGCTCGGTTGCCGAGACGGGGCGGCCGCGCTCGGCCGCGAGCGTCGCCCGGGTGATCCCGAGATTGGTCGCGCCGCCCGGGTCGCGCGGATGGTCGACGAAGCCGCCCTCGAGCTCGAGGACGAGGGCGAGCGCGGGCTCGAAGCTGGACGCGGCCATGGGACCTCCTCTCGGGTGGAGACAGCCCGCGCGCTGGCGTGCCGGGATGCGGCCGCCTAGGGTGCGGGCATGGATTACGTTCTGCCGGCCGTCGCGCTCATCGCCGTGCTCTTCCTCGTCGGACGAGGACTGCCCGGCCGGCGCTGGCCGGCCGTCATCGCGGCGACGCTGGCGATCGTCGTCCTGGTGGTGCTGGTGGAGCGAGCCGGCCTCTGGCCGGCCGCTTGGCGGGTGCGCTGAGAGGGGGAGGACGTCCCGGCCCCGACCGGGGCTCGGCCCGTCTCACCGCGCGGCGTCGGCGCCCGGCTCGGGCGCGATCTCCCTCGCGAGGCTTGCCCTGCGTGCAGCCGCGGTCGTCACCCGCCCCGAGGCGAGCGCGCCCGCGAGGATCGCCTCGACCGAGGGCGGAATCGGCTCCCCGGCGGCCGACAGATGGGCCATCTCGGATTGCACGATGTCCCCGATGGCGAGCCGGGCCCGCTCCCGCAGGGCGGTCTCGGCCCAGTCCTGCGCGGACAGCGCCACGACGGACAGGGCCGTCGCCTCCGCGTCCGTGAGCTCGATGACGATGCGCATGCTCCCCGCTCCCTTTCAGCCCAGGAATTCGAAGGTGGCGCCCGTGATGTCGGTGCCGAAGATCGTGATGCCGGAGGATTGCGCCACCACGCCGACGCTGAGCACGTCCCCGGCCGCCGCTGAGACGAGCCCGTTCATGACGTGCTGCTGGAAGGAGCTCGTCAGCACTACGCTGTAGGCGTCGCTGACCGTGCTGCCCGCGAAGCTTTGCCCGGCCCCGTTGCGCAGCATGTACATGATGAGGTCGCGGCCCGCGGCCACTCCGGCGGAGGACAGGAGGTTGCAGGTCACGCGGTAAGTTCCGTCGACCGGGCAGGTGAACTTGCCGGTCGAGGCGTTGAAGAGGCCGCCGCGGTTGACGAGTGCCGTGTCGAAGGGGATGTCGGTGAGCGCGAAGGCGCCGACCGAGATGTTGCCGCCTCGACGCTGGACATAGGCCACGGGCTTGGCCGGCAGGCGCATCCGGCCCGCGCCATCGAAGATGGCGGCCGCCGTCCAGGTCGAGCCGTCGGGCGACATGCGCAGGGAGAGTTCGTCCGAGCCGACGAGCCCGATCTCGGCCCGGCCCGAGAAGCCCGATTGGAGGAGGAGCGACAGCACCCGCGAGGGCGCCTGCTTGTTCATGACCGAGCGCAGGTCCCCGCTACCGCCCTCCCCCGTCGTGAGCGCGGTCCAGAGCGCCGTGTTCAGCTTGGCGGCGAACCGGTTCGTCGCGTCCGCCGTGGTGCCGATGCCGAGGAGGCCAAGGTTCTGGATCGCCGCGAGGGCCGAGGTCAGCGGCAGCCAGGCCGAGCCGGTGTGGAGGTAGAGCAGCCCCTCGTCGATCACGAAGGCGATGAAGCCGGCCCTCGGCGGGTAGAAGTCCCAGCCTCCGTCCTGCCAGCTCGCGAGCGTGCCGCTCTGGCCGGCCCAGGCGTCCGTCGCGCCTGCCGGCACGATGTAGCGCGCGCCCTCCGGCGGGCCGGAGGGCGGCGTCACGAGGTCCTTGTCGAGAACCGCGAGGTGGAGAAGCGCGTCGATCGCGAGCAGCGCCTCGTTGTGGGTGACGTGCTTCTGCGCCTGGGCCGGCGCGAGGAGCGGCAGGCCGAGATGGGGCGTGTCGGGCATGGGCTGGGTTCCACTCGGCGTCAGATGACCGGAAGGGTCGCGCACCGGGCCGCGCCGCGGCCGACGAACGTGCCGAGCTGCACGACCGAGACGGCGAGGGCCGATTGCGGCGCGCCCCAATCGGCGAGTTCGTCGGCGGCCGCGTAGAGGGCCGACGGCCCGGCGCTCGGTAGGGTGCGGCAGGGCCGGCCGTCCCGAAGGATGTCGAGCTCGTAGCGCTCGCTCTCCTCGCCGAGCGGCACCTCCGCGACGTCCCAGGAATCGCCGTCCCGCCGCGTCTGGCGGATCCAGGTGAGACGCACGCCGGCCGGTTCGCGGCGCGCCTTGAGCCGCACGGGGGCGAGCGGCCGGATCGCGTCGCCCGTCGCGGTCGCGACCCGCTCGACGAAGCTCGGGTCGGCCGGGTCGCGGTCGGCCGGGCCGATCCGGTATCGCCAGGTCCGCCCGAGATCGGCCGGCGCGGTCGCGAGCGGGACGAGCGCGCCGTCGAGGCGCACGAGGGTCGCGCCGGGCGGCACCGTCCGGGAGGCCAGCGCCTCGCTCGCGCCGAGGCCGCGCAGGAAGCGCGCGAGGCGATAGCGCCGCGGGCCGATCAGCTCCGCCCGGGCCGCGATCAGGACCTCGAAGCCGCCCTCCCCTTCGAGCGCCAGGAGATTGCCGTCGCCGAGGGCCGCCAGGTCGTCGAGCGAGGTCAATCCTGCGCCCGAGAGCTCGACCTCGAGCACGCTGCGCCGGTCCCAGCGCCAGACGGGCCCGGGCCCCAGCGGCCCAAGGGTCCGGCCGAGAATGGCGGGCCGGTCCGCCACGGCGGCGAGCGCGAGATCGGCGCCGTCCGGCGCGCGCCAGATCGCGACCGCGCCGGGCCAGGGCTCTGCCGCCACCGCCGCCTGGAGGAGAACCTCGTCCGGGTCCGTCGCGACGGGCAGGAGCGCGACGGCAGGCGGGCCGGCGATCGCCGGGGCCGGGCGGGACCGGACCGGGGCGGACGCGGCCGCCGACCGGGTGAAGACCGCGGGCTCGACGGAGCGGGTCGTGACGCGCCGCACCGCGCCATCCTGGACCCGGACCACGCGGTGGAGCTGCGGAGCGGCGCCCGTCGCGAGCGCCACGACGTCGCCGACCGCGAGCTCGACCCGCCGCGGCGAGAGCGCGAAGGACGCCTCCTCGCGCCCCGCCCAGGCGTCCTGGAGCGCGAGGTCGGCGAGCCGCGCCGCCTCGTCCCGGCGCAGGACGGCCGCGAGGCTGACGCTCTCCTCCTGCCGGCTCGCGCCCGCGAGGCGGTGCGAGCTGACCGCGGCGCGGGCGTAATCGCCCTCGGAATCCGTGAACGACAGGCGCAGGCTCGCCGGGAGCTCCGTCTCCTGCGCCCGCGAGCGGGCGAGGAGCG
>JAFAPJ010000588.1 GCA_019247255.1 Methylobacteriaceae bacterium
CTCCGAACGCCGACCGGCGCGAGCTCCCCGCGTATCGCAGCGGCGACGGCCCGGTCCCGGTGGTCGGGACGGACGACGCGGCCCGCGCCGACGCGCTCCTGCGCGTCCTCGCCTTCCTGCGCGGGCACCTCGCGCGCTAGGGGAGACCCCTGTCGCGGACGGCTCGACAGCCGTCGCGCGATGGTCAAGAAGCGATGCGAACCGAGAACGCCCATGCTCCTGACGACGCTTGCCGGCAGCCTGCCGAAACCCGCTTGGCTCGCCGAGCCGGAGCGCCTCTGGGCGCCGTGGCGGCTCGAGGGTGAGGCGCTGGAGCAGGGCAAGCTCGACGCCACCGTGCTCGCGGTGAAGCTCCAGGAGGACGCGGGGCTCGACATCGTGGGCGACGGCGAGCAGGCGCGCGTCCATTTCGTCCACGGCTTCCTGGCGAACCTCGAGGGCATCGATTTCGCCCGCAAGACCCTGATGGGCATTCGCAACAACCGCTACACGGCCGAGGTGCCGACGGTGGTCGGGCCGATCCGGCGCAAGGGCTCGGTCCATGCCGCGGAGGCGCGCGCGGCCCGGGCGCATACGGGGCGGCGGCTGAAATTCACGCTCCCCGGGCCGATGACGATCGTCGACACCATCGCGGACGCGCATTACGGCCGGCGCGAGGACCTGGCTCACGCCTTCGCCGAGGTGCTGAACGAGGAGGCGAAGGAGCTCGAGGCTGTCGGGGTCGACGTGATCCAGTTCGACGAGCCCGCCTGGAACGTCTACATGCCCGAGGTCGCCGAATGGGGCGTCGCGGCTCTCGAGCGGGCGAAGCAGGGGCTCACGGCCACGACCGCCGTCCACATCTGCTACGGCTACGGCATCAAGGCGAATATCGACTGGAAGGGTACGCTCGGCGCCGAGTGGCGGCATTACGAGGAGACCTTCCCGGTGATCGCCAGGAGCTCGATCGACCAGGTCTCGCTCGAATGCCGCAACTCGCGGGTGCCGATCGAGCTGATCCGCCTGCTCGACGGCAAGGACGTGCTGGTGGGTGCGATCGACGTCGCGAGCGAGGCCGTCGAGACGCCGGAGGAGGTCGCGGCGACGATCCGGGCGGCGCTCCGCTACGTGGCGCCGGAGAAGCTCTACCCCTGCACCAATTGCGGCATGGCCCCGATGGCGCGGGACGTCGCCTACGGGAAGCTCGCCGCATTGAGCGCCGGCGCCGCCCTCGTGCGGCGCGAGCTGAAGGCGGCCGCGTAGGCGTCACGAGCGTCGCGCACTGGGCCGGCCCGATCGCTCGCGGCGCGACCGCTCGCGTGATAGCCTGACGGCATGTTCGCCTCCCCGACCGCATGGGATGCCGACGATCCGGTCCGCCGTCGCTTCACCGTCGCGGAGGTCGTCCGCATGGTCGAGGCCGGCATCCTGCTCGAGGACGAGCGGCTCGAGGTGATCGGCGGGGAGATCGTCGAGATGTCGCCGAAGGGCTACCGGCACGAGGGCCTGAAGGGCGGGATCAACCGGTTCTGGGGCCGCATCTGCCCCGAGGGCTTCGACTACCTCCCGGAGACCGGGCTCTATCTGTCGGAGCTCACCTATGTCGAACCCGACTTCGTCGTGTTCCGCGCGCGGGAGACCGTCCAAGGTTTGACCGGTCCCGACATCCTCCTCGCCATCGAGATCGCCGACAGCTCGCTTCCCTACGACCTGCGGGTGAAGCCGCAGATTTATGCGGCCCATGGCGTGCACGAGCTCTGGGTGATCGACGTCGCCCGCCGGGTCGCTCACGTCCACCTGGACGCCACCCCGGGAGGGTATCGCAGCGTCGCGCAGCTGAGCGCCGACCGACGTGTCGTTCCGCGCCATGCGCCGCAGGAGCTCGCCTTCAAGCTCGACGACTTCTCGCGCGCCTGAGCCGTCGCGATGCGCCAACGGCGATGGTATGTTGCGTGTGATGTCCGCTCTCCTACAGACCACCAACGAGGCCGAGGGGCTGCCGCGTCGCCGCTTCACGGTGGACGAGGTCATGGAGATGACGCGGGCCGGCATCCTCCAGGAGCACGATCGCATCGAGCTGATCGGCGGGGAGCTCGTCCCGATGGCGTCGAAGGGCAGCTTTCACGAGCGAATGAAGACGGCGCTCAACCTTCATTGGGCGCGGCGGCTGCCTCCGGACCTCCTCTTCTCGACGGAGACGACGTTCCGCCTCTCGTCGGACACCTATCTCGAGCCGGATTTCGTTTTCTACCCGCGGGCGGGGGGCTGGAACGCGCTCTCGCCCGAGACCGCCCGGCTCGCGGTCGAGATCGCGGATACGAGCCTGCGCTTCGATCTCGGGCGCAAGGCCGAGATCTACGCCCGGTTCGGGATCGTCGAGCTCTGGGTGGTCAACGCGGTCACGCGGGAGACTCGCGTCCATCGCGAGCCGCGGCCCGACGGCTACGGCCGTGTCCGCGACCACGGCCCGGACGAGGCGCTGGTGCCCGCCTGCGCGCAGGCTCTCGCCGTGACCTTGGCCGATCTCCATCTTCACTGAGCCGGTCTGCCCAGACGGCCATGTCTCGCGGGGCGACCGCCCAAGCGATGGGACCATCGACGCATGTCCTTCCTGAAGAAGCTGTTCGGCGGCGCCAAGCACGCCGCCAAGCCGGCCGGCGAGCCTGCGGCGCCGCAGACGACCGCCGAGATCGAGCATCGCGGATTCGTCATCCGGGCCGAGCCCTACCGCACCGAATCCGGGCAGTACCAGACGGCCGGACGCGTCATGAAGACCGTCGACGGCGAGACCCGGGAGCACCGCTTCGTGCGCGCCGACACCTTCGGGACGATCGAGGACGCGACCCAGACCTGCCTCCTCAAGGGTCGGCAGATCGTCGACCAGCTCGGCGACCGCGTCTTCGGCTGAGCCGCCGGACCGGCCGCTTCCATGCCGCCGCCGATCGTCTCGCACCCGCTCTACCGCGCGGACCTGCCCGAGGGGCATCGCTTCCCCATGGGCAAGTACGCGCGCCTCGCCGACCGGCTCGTGGCGCTCGGCCTCGCGCCCGACGGCTTCGTCATGCCGGAGCCCGCGACGCGGGACGAGCTCGCGCTGGCCCATGATGCGGGTTACGTCGACGCGGTCCTGGAGACGCGGGTCCCGCGCGAGATCGAGCGTCGCATCGGCCTGCCCGTCGACGCGGGCGTCGTGCGGCGCGCGGTCCATGCGGCCGGCGGTACGATCAAGGCGGCCCGCCTGGCGCTCGCGGGCGGGCTCGCGGGCTCGACGGCGGGCGGCAGCCATCATGGCCAGCGCGGAACGGGCGCCGGGTTCTGCGTCTTCAACGACGTCGCGGTCACGGCGCGCGTGCTTCAGCAGGCGGGCGAGATCCGCCGCGCGCTCGTCTTCGACCTCGACGTCCATCAAGGCGACGGCACGGCCGATTGCCTCGGCCGCGACCCGGACCTGTTCACGGCCTCGATCCATTGCGAATCGAACTATCCCGTCCGCAAGATCGCGGGCGACCTCGATGTCGGGCTGCCGGATCGGCTCGAGGACGACGAATATCTCGCGGCCGTCCGGGCGCATCTGCCTGGGCTCCTCGACGGCCTTTCACCCGACCTCGTCTTCTACAATGCGGGCATCGACCCGCACCGGGACGACAGGCTCGGCCGGCTCGCGCTCAGCGACGACGGCCTGCGCCGGCGCGACGCCTACGTGGTCGGCGAGGCGCGCCGCCGCGGCATCCCGCTCGTCGCCGTGATCGGCGGCGGCTACGGGCCCGACGTCGATGCGCTCGCGCGACGCCACGCCTTCGTGTTCGAGGCCATGGCGGACGTTGGCTGATCCCGCATTGGACAGGGACGGGACCCGCACCCTATCTCAGGAGCGATGAGCGCTCTCGCCGACGAAACCGGCCCGTCCCGCCTCCCGCCTCTCGTGAAGCTCGCGCTGGAGCTCGGTCCGCTCGGGCTCTTCTTCCTGGGCAACGCCTATGCGGAGCGGTTCGGCTTCGCCGGGGACGAGCGCATCTATGTCGGCACGGGTCTGTTCGTCGCCGCGACGGTCGCGGCGCTCGCGCTGCACTATGCGCTGGTGCACCGGCTGCCGATCATGCCGCTCGTCTCCGGCGTCGTGGTCGTGATCTTCGGCGGGCTGACGCTGGCGCTCCGCGACGACCTGTTCATCAAGCTGAAGCCGACCATCGTGAACGCGCTTTTCGGCACGGTGCTCCTCGCCGGGCTTTGGTGGCGCAAGCCGCTCCTCGCGATCGTGCTCGATTCGATCTTCGACCTGACGGAGGAGGGCTGGCGCAAGCTGACGCTGCGCTGGGCCCTGTTCTTCTTCGTGCTGGCCGCCCTGAACGAGATCGTCTGGCGCAACTTCTCGACGGATTTCTGGGTACAGTTCAAGGTCTTCGGCACCATGCCGCTGACCCTCGTCTTCGCGCTCGCGCAGACGCCGCTCATCCTCCGCCACGAGGCGAAGCGCTCCGCCTCGGAGCCGGGCCAGGCCTGACCTTGGGCTCGCGCCGCGCAGGGCTGCGCCGGGGCCGCTGGCACGAGGAGGGGCCCGAGGAAGCGCCGCCGCGCAAGGCCGAGACGTGCGCGCTCTGCGGCCGTCCGATCCTGCCCGGCGCCCGGGCGAGCCGGCACCACCTCACGCCGAAGCTGAAGGGCGGCGCCAAGCTGCCGACGGTGCTGCTCCACCAGATCTGCCATTCGGCGATCCATGCGCGCTGGAGCGAGGCCGAGCTCGCGCGACGTCTCGCCGATATCGAGAGCCTGCGGGCCGAGCCCGAGCTCGCCCGCTTCCTCGCCTGGATCGAGCGCAAGCCGCCTGACTTCCACGCCGGCACCCGTATGAGCGCCACCCTGAAAGCGACGCGGCCCCGCCGCTGAGGCGTCCCGCCGCGCCGATCGGTCCCACCCGCAACCGAAACGACCATCCGTCCGGGCCGTTGCCCCTCCGATCATGGGAGAGGACGCATGGACGGCGAACGGGATGCCTTGTCGCGGCGAGGCTTGATGGGCGGGGTCGCGGGAGGCCTCGTGGCGAGCGCAGCCGGCGGCGCGGCCGCGCAGACGACGGCGTCCCCCGGGACGGGCCAGCCTCTCGCGGACCCGCGCAGCAAGTACCCGAAGCCGGACCACGGCGAGACGAGCTACAAGGGATCGGGCCGCCTCGCGGGCCGCAAGGCGCTGATCACCGGCGGCGATTCCGGCATGGGCCGGGCCGCCGCCATCGCCTATGCGCGCGAAGGCGCGGACGTCGCCATCAACTATTTCCCGAGCGAGGAGCCCGACGCCCGTGAGGTCGTCGAGCTGATCGAGGGTGCGGGCCGCAAGGCGGTCGCGATTCCCGGAGACCTGCGCGACGCCGCCTTCTGCCGCGACCTCGTCCGGCAGGCGCTCGACCGCCTCGGCGGGCTCGACATCGTGGTCTGCAACGCCGCCCGCCAGCAATCGCGGGACTCCATCCTCGACGTGTCGGACGAGGATTTCGACGCCACGATGAAGACCAACATCTACGCGCCGTTCTACATCATCAAGGCGGCGCTGCCGCATCTCCGGCCGGGCTCGGTCATCATCGGCACCACCTCCGAACAGGCCTACGACCCGTCGCCCGAGCTCTACGACTACGCGCAGACCAAGGCCGCGACCATGAACTACGTGAAGTCGCTGGCGAAGCAGCTGGGCAAGCAGGGCATCCGGGTGAACGGGGTCGCGCCGGGGCCGATCTGGACGCCGCTCCAGGTCTCGGGCGGCGCCTCCATGGAGAAGCTCGAGAAGTTCGGCGGGACGACGCCGCTCGGCCGTCCCGGCCAGCCGGCCGAGCTCGCGAGCATCTATGTCCAGCTCGCGGCCGCCGATGCGAGCTACGCGAACGGACAGGTCTACGGGGCGGCGGGCGGCATCGGTCAGCCCTGATCCGCTCGCCCGGAGAGATGCGCGGTCTGGCTCTCGACCGAGCGTGTCCGGTCGGTGACGACGTCGCCCGTGTGGCGCGTCGCCGCCGGCTCGACGAAGAGGAGCCAGGTCTCCTCCGGCGCGACCGGCAGATGCTCCACGCCGCGCGGAACGACGAAGAACTCGCCGGCTCGAAGGACGACCTCCGACCCGTCCCGAAAGCGCAGCACGAAGGTGCCCTTCTGCACGAGGAAGAACTCGTCCTCGTCCGCGTGGGAGTGCCAGACGAACTCGCCCCGGACCTTGGCGAGCTTGACGTATTGGCCGTTCGCCGTCGCGATCACCCGGGGCGACCAATGCTCGGCGATCGCCGCGAACTCCGCCTCGAGCTGCCCTTTCGCGTGCATCGCCATCCTCCTCAGGGGTGAAACCGCAAACCCTTCGTGACCTTGTCGACCTCGCGGCGATCGGCGTGGAGCGCGAGGCCGACGAGATCGAGCGCGTCCGTCGGCACCCGGGCGACGGCCGCCCGGTTGTCGGCGTCGTTGCCGGTCGCGAAGAGGTCGTGCGTGTAGATCGAGGCGCGCAGGTTCCGCTCGCGCGCCCGGCCGAGCGTCCGGGCGAGCTCCTCCCCGCTCGCCGCGAAGATCAGGATAGGCTGGCGCACGAGCGGACCGTAGAAGCGCCCCGACCCGTCCTGGTACGGTTCCCCGGGCAGCTCGGGATGGCTGCCGACGAGACCGCCCGCGAGGAAAGCCGTGACGTTGAGCTTCTGCCAGGGCGCGAGGTCCTCGCGCACCATGATCGCGACCTTGGTGTCGTAGCGCATGGATCCTGCGGTGCCCCGCCGCTCGGCCGATCGTCTTGAAGGATCGTGCGCGGCCGCTCCCGGCGACTGGCTGCGCGTCGCGCCGGACACAGGCCCGATCGAGCGCATCGAGGCCTTCTTCGCCGGACACGCCTTCGACCCGCACCGGCACGACACCTACGCGCTCGGCATCACGCTCTCCGGCGTGCAGCGCTTCGATTACCGCGGCCAAGAGGCGAACAGCCTCGTCGGCGACCTGATCGTGATCCACCCGGACGAGGTGCATAACGGTCGCGCGGGCGCCGAGGCCGGTTTCCGGTACCGGATGGCCTATCTAGAGCCGCGCCTCGTTCGGGAAGCCTTGGGCGACCGCGCCGGCGCCTTGCCGTTCGTGCGCCGGGCCGTGCTCGACGACGGCCGGCTCCGAGCCGCGCTCGCGGCGCTGCTGCGCGATCTCGATCGCCCGCTCGAACCCCTCGAAGCCGACCATCTCACCGCGGCGGTCGCGGACGCGCTCGTCGGGCTCGACCGGTCGGCGGCGCGCCACCGGCGCGAACCTCTCGCGAGCCGCGCCGTCGAGCGGGCCCGCGCCTATCTCGACGCCCATCACGGGCGGGTCGTCCGCTCGGACGAGCTCGAGACGGTCACGGGGCTCAGCCGCTTCGAGGTCGCCCGGCAGTTCCGGCGCGCGCTCGGCACGAGCCCGTACCGCTACCTTCTCATGCGGCGCCTCGGGGCGGCGCGCGCTTTCCTGCGGGCCGGAGCCACGCTCGCGGACGCGGCGGCCGCGAGCGGCTTCGCGGATCAGAGCCATCTGACGCGCCAGTTCCGCGCGGCCTACGGCCTGCCGCCGGGGCGCTGGCGGGCGATGCAGAGGGGCGGCGGCCGCCCGGCGCCGCCCGGTCACGCCCCCGGCGCGTAGAGCTCTGTCTCGACGGCCCGGCCCGGCAGGGTCGCGCAGGCGACGGGGCGCCACTCGGCGAGGAGCCCGGCGCGCACGACCGCTTCGCGGGAGGCGAGCACGGGCTCGCCGTAGGCCTTCGTGGCCTGCTCGATCCGGCTCGCGAGATTGACCGCATCGCCGAGCACCGTGAATTCGAGCCGGGAATCGTCGCCGATCGCGCCCACGAAGGCCTCGCCCGCATGGACCCCGACCCCGATCCGGACGGGCTCGCGTCCGGGCGTCCCGGCGTTGCGCCCCGCCATCGCGTCCCGGATGGCGACCGCGCAGGCGAGCGCCCGGCGGCTGTCGTCCGGATGCGCGTCGGGCACCCCGAACACCAGGAAGGCGCCGTCGCCCATGAACTTGTCGACCACGCCGCCATGCTCGCGCGCGGCCTGGCTGACGACCGCCCGAAAGCCGCCGATGAGCGCCACGACCTCGCTCGGCGGCAGGGTCTCCTCGAGCCGGGTCGAGCCCCGGATGTCGACGAACAGCAGAGCGACCTGGCTGCGGCGTCCCGCCGTCAGCTCGTCGAAGCGCCCGTCGGCGAGGAGCGGGGTCACCTCGTTCGGCAGGAAGCGGCCGAGATTGGCCCGTCGCCGCCCTTCCTCCTCGGCCCGGCGAAGGAGCTTGCGCCCGCGCGACGCCGCGAGCACCAGGATGCCGCCCGCGAGCGCGATCATGAGGAGGCGGATCACGTTCGGTGGCGGCCCGTAGAGCGGCGCCAGCTCCCCGACGAGCGCGCGGCGCACCTCCAGCCCGTTGAACCCCGCATGGGCCGCGACCGCCACGAGCGCCACGAGCACGAGAACCGTCGTGAAGGCCTGGACCGCCGGGCGCAGCCGCAAGGCGCTCGCCGCCAGGAGGGCCGGGAAGACGCCGACGATCGGCGCGACGGCCGCGAAATCGCCGGTCAGGCCCGCCGCATCGAGCGTGACCGCGAGGTTGCCCGACAGGATCGCGACGTCGACCGCGATCGTCAGATAGGTCACTCCCGGGCGCCACCGGCCCGCCCGGATCACGAGCCAGGCGACGAGGCCCGCGGCGAACAGGAGCACGAGCGTGACCTGCGCGGCCCGGATCTGCGCTCCGATCCCCGGCAGGTCGTAGTCGCTCGGGCTCGTCACCGCGAACACGCCGGCGAAGAGGATGGCGGCCGCCCCCATCCGGACGAGGCTCACCCGGCGCTCGGCCTCGCAATCCGCCTCGCGCAGGAGCGCGTCGAGCTCGTGACCGGCGCCCGCGCGTGCCTCGCCCATGGTCGGAGCTTAAGGCGCGGCCGCCTGGCGCACCTGCTCCAGCAAGGGCCCGAGGGTCGCGGCGGTGATCGGCTCGACCTGCCTGTGGCGGACGCGGCCGTCGGGCCCGATCACGAAAGTCTCGGGGACGCCGTAGACGCCCCATTCGATCGCGGCCCGGCCCGAGCCGTCGACCCCGACCGCCGCGTACGGGTTGCCGAGCGCGCCGAGGAAGCGCCGGGCATTCGCCTCGCCGTCCTTGTAGTTGATGCCGACGAGCCGCAACCCCGGGGCGCGGGCGAGCTCGAGCAGGAAGGGGTGCTCGAGCTGGCAGGGTCCGCACCAGGAGGCCCAGACGTTGAGGACCGTGACCCGGCCGTCGCGCAGCTCGGCCGCGGCGAGCCCGGGGACGGGCTCTCCGGCGGGCGTCTTCAGCCCGGCGAGCGGCGGCAGGTCGAGGGACGGGGCGGCCTTGCCGATGAGGGCGGAGGGCAGGCGCGACGGGTCGCCCGCGCCGAGCCGCAGGGCGAAGAGCGCCGCAAGGCCGACGAAGACTGCGACCGGGAGCAGCAGGAGCAGGTTC
>JAFAPJ010000589.1 GCA_019247255.1 Methylobacteriaceae bacterium
CCACGATCGGGCAGCGGCCGCCGCCGATCTTTTCGTGATACCACATCCAAGCTTCCGGATTAATCGGCTCGCCGACGCTGCCTAACAAGCGCAAGGACGAAAGGTCATGCTTCTTGACCCATTCGTCGCCCCAACGAATGAAAGCGCGGATCGCAGTTGGCGCCGTGTAGAGAATGCTGACCGAATATTCCTCGATGATGCGCCAGAAACGATCCGGCTCCGGCCAGTTCGGCGCGCCTTCGTACATGAAAACGGTCGCGCCATTCGCGAGCGGACCATAAACGACATAGCTATGGCCAGTGACCCAGCCGACATCCGCCGTGCACCAGTAGATGTCGCCGTCATGATAGTCGAAGACGTATTGATGCGTCATCGACGCGTAGACGAGGTAGCCGCCCGTCGTGTGAAGAACGCCCTTCGGCTTGCCGGTCGAGCCTGAGGTGTAGAGGATGAACAGCGGATCCTCCGCGTTCATCTGCTCGCACGGGCATTCGGCCGTGACCTGCTCGCGCGCCTCGTCGTAATAGACGTCACGGCCGGCCTCCATCGCGATCGCCGATCCCGTGCGGCGCACCACGACGACATGGTCGACCCCGCCGACCTTCGCGACCGCGGCGTCCACATTGGTCTTCAGCGGCACCTTCCGGCCGCCGCGCAGGCCCTCGTCGGCCGTGATCACCATGCGCGAGGCGCAGCCGGAGATGCGGTCGGCGAGCGCGTCGGGCGAGAAGCCGCCGAAGACGATCGAATGCACGGCGCCCAGCCGCGCGCAGGCGAGCATGGCGAAGGCGGCCTCCGGGATCATCGGCAGGTAGATCGTGACCGTCGAGCCCTTCCCGACGCCGCGATTGCGCAGCACGTTCGCGAAACGGCAGACCTCGTCATGCAGCTCGCGATAGGTGATGAGGCGCTGCTCCGACGGGTCGTCGCCTTCCCAGATGATCGCGACCTGATCGCCCCGCGTCGCGAGATGGCGGTCGACGCAATTATAGGCGACGTTGGTGAGGCCGTCCTCGAACCAGCGGATCGAGACCTCGCCCGGCCCGAAGCTCGCGTTCATCGCCCGCGTGTAGGGGCGATACCAGTCGATGCGGTTGCCGTGCTCGAACCAGAACGCCTCCGGATCGCGGATCGAGGCCTCGTACATCGCCGCGTAGGTCGCGGCGTCGGCATGGGCGCGCCGTGACCATTCGGCCGGGACCGGGAAGGCGCCGCCGTGATGCGTGGCGTGTTCCATGGGCGTTCTCCCTTTTGGGCGGTTCGAACCGCCATTGTTCGCTTCTTCCCAACCTTATCGGGGCCGGTTATCCCGCTTCAACCCGGGCTGAATGGCACTTTGGTCATCCCGGGCAGAGGGATGCGCGTGACAGGAGTGGCGGGGAGAGCGGACGGCGAGCGGGTCCTGCGCGACTTGCGGGAGCTCGCGACCTTCGGGGCCTTCAAGACGGGCGTTCATCGGCCGACCTTCTCGGCCCAGGACATGGCGGCGCGCCGCTGGCTCTGCGGAAAGCTCGTCGAGGCGGGCCTCGAGGCGTCGATCGACGGGATCGGCAGCGTCTTCGGACTGTCGCGGGGACCCGGCTCCAAGGTGCTGACGGGCTCGCATCTCGAGAGCCAGAACGAGGCCGGCTGGCTCGATGGGGCGCTGGGCGTCATCTACGGCCTCGAAGCCGCGCGCGCGTTGGGCGGCGGGGTCGACGTCGCGGCCTGGTGCGACGAGGAAGGGCATTTCGGCTCCTTCATCGGGTCGCGGTTCTTCCTCGGGCTGCTTCCGGACGACGAGATCGATCGCCTCGGCAACCGCTACGACGAGCGGCCGCTGCGCGGCGTGTTGGCCGAGGTCGGGCTTGCCGGGGTGCCGCGCCGGCAGATCGAGCCCGGCCGCTACAAGGCCTATTGCGAGGCGCATATCGAGCAGGGCGACACGCTCGAATCCGGCGGCCTGCGGATCGGCGTAGTCACGGCGGTCGTCGCCATCTGGCAGTACCGGCTCGTCGCGACGGGCGAGCAGAACCACGCGGGCACGACCTCCATGGCGCGCCGCCGGGATGCGGGGCTCGCGCTGACGCGCCTCCTCGGCGAGATCGACCGCCGCTTCCCGGCGATCGCTGGACCGCGCAGCGTCTGGACCTGCGGACGGATCACGCTCGAGCCCGGCGCCCCCTCGATCATCCCGGGGCGGGCGGAGGCGCTGTTCCAGCTGCGCGACGCGGATCCGGCGGTGCTCGACCGGCTTCAAGCCGAGCTCATGGCCCTCGTCGAGGCCGCGAACCAGGAGGGCCGCTGCCCGGTCGCGCTCGAGGTCATGAGCCAGAGCCGGCCCGCCCGGATGGACGAGGGCCTGCAGGCCCTCATCGAGGCGGCGGCCGAGGAGCGCCAGCCCGGCTGCTCCCTCCGCATGCCGAGCGGCGCCGGCCACGACGCGCAGTATCTCGCGCGCGTCATGCCGTCCTCCATGCTTTTCGTGCCGTCGATCGGCGGCATCAGCCATCACTGGACGGAGAACACGTCGGATTCCGACATCGCCTTCGGTGCGGAAGTCTATGTGGACGCCGTGCGACGCATGCTCGGCTGAACCTGTCAGAGTCTTTACAGACCGCGACCCCCGCCCGATGAGGCGCGCCATGCGTTTTCTCGGCATCGGCGACACCTGCGACCTCAACGCCCTTTACGCCCGGCTCCGGGACGACGGCCACGAGGTCCGGGTCTCGATCTCCGAGCCGCTCTGCCACGGCGTTCTGTCCGGCATCATCGAGCGGGTGGACGATTGGCGGGCCGAGCTCGGCTGGGTACGGGACGCGGGTCGGGACGGGATCATCCTGTTCGAGAACGTCGCGCACGAGCGCGGCGCGCTTCAGGACGAGTTGCGCCGGGACGGCCTCAACGTCGTCGGCGGCTCGGCCTTCGGCGACCGGCTGGAGAAGGACCGGGCCTTCGCGCAGGGCGTGCTGCGCGATCTCGGCGGCTTCCAGGTCGCGGGCGTGTGGGAGTTCGAAGCCGCGGAGCCCGCGCTCGCCCATCTCGCGGAGCGGCCCGGCCGCTACGTGCTGAAGTTCTCGGGCGAAGGCTTCGGGGCGGCCGACAATTACGTGGGCCGGCTGCCGGACGGACGCGACGTCGCCGCAATCGTCCAGGCGAAGCTCAGGATGCGCGAGGCGGAGGGCAAGCGCACGCGCTTCATCCTCCAGGAGCGGATCGAAGGCGTCGAGATGGGCGTGGGCGCCTATTTCGACGGGGAGCGCTTTCTCCGCCCCGCCTGCCTCGACTGGGAGCACAAGCACTTCTTCCCGGGCGATCTCGGCGAGCTTACGGGGGAAATGGGGACGGTCGTCACCTACGAGCGGACCGGGACCTTCTTCGAGCGGACGCTCGCCCGCGTGGCGCCGCTGCTGCGCCGGCATGGCTATCTCGGCTATATCAACCTGAACACCTTCGTGAACGAGGCCGGGATCTGGCCGCTCGAGTTCACCTGCCGGTTCGGCTATCCGGGCTTCGCGATCCTGGACCCGCTCCAGGCGACGTCTTGGGCGGATCTCTTCCGCGGGATGACGTCCCGCGACGGGCGGGACCTCGAGACGCGGCCCGGCTTCGCGGTGGGGATCGTCATGACGACCCGGCCTTTCCCCTACATCCGCACCTACGTGCCCGAGCCGATCGGGCTTCCGGTCCTGTTCGAGGGCGAGCTCAGCGCCGCCGACCGGGCGAACCTCCATTATGGCGAGGTGGGGCTCGACGAGACGGGTCAGCTCGTGACGGCCGGCTACCACGGCTGGTCGCTGGTCGTGACCGGCACGGGCGCGATGGTCGCCGAGGCCCAGCGCGCCGCCTACGCGCTCGCGGACCGGACCGTGATCCCGAACGTCCGCTACCGCCGTGACATCGGGGACAAGCTCGTCGGCTGGCAGCTCGCCGAGGTCGAGCGGCTCGGGCTTCTCGATCCGACCTGACGCGCCGGCCTGACGCACCGGCCTGTTGCCCCGCCCGGAACCTTGCTGGTAGGGCCCGGGCCATGGCCCTCCGGTCGCGATGGGGCTCCGTCGGGCGGGACGCGCTTCGGCGGTCCCGATACCAATGGCAGCTGCGCTTCGGTCCGCGCGACTGGCGCCATCCGCCGTGGCAGGGATCGCCCCGCCTTCTCGTGATCGGCATCTGCCAGGGCGTCGCGATCGGGCGCGCGATGCGGCTCCTCCTGCCGGCGGCCGAGATCGAGGTGATCGACGTCGCGGATCTCGGCCGCCGTTTCCGCAGCACCGCGGAGCTCGTGGCTGAGGCGTCGCGCTACGACGTCGTCTTCGCGAACCGCTTCGCGCCTTTCGCGCCGGACGGCGATTACGAGACCCTCCGGGCCGGCTGCCGGCTCGTGCCGATCCCCACGATCGTGTTCCTCGCCTACCATCCGGACGCCATCCAGGTCGGCGACTTTGCGGCACCGGGAGGGCGCGGCATCGTCTACGGCCCGATGGGCGGCGAGCATTCGGCGCTCGCGCTCTTCTCCTACCTGGAGGGATTGCCGGTCGAGGCGGCGCTCCGTCTCTACACGGAGGCGGTCTACGAGAGGCTCGGCTATCTCGACCTCTGGCACGCGTCCGTCGAGTCGATCCTCGAGCTCGGCCGGCACGCTCAGTACGACCTCTCGGCCGAGATCCTGCGCTGGTCGCGACGCGGCTGCTTCATGCACACGATCAACCACCCGCGGCCGATCGTGACGGCGGACCTCGCGCGCGGGCTCCTCGCCAAGGCAGGGATCGCTTTCCCCGAGCTCGACCTGGAGGCGATCCTGCCGGACGACCTTCTACCGGCCGGGAGCTGGCCGGTCTATCCGCCGGTTGCCGCCCGCTACGGGCTTCCGGGCAGCATGATGTTCCTCAAGGGCGAGACGGCGATCACCGGGCCGTACCGGACCATGACGCTCGAGACGGTGCTGCGGGCGAGCTACGCCTATTTCGCCCGCCGGCCGACGCGAGAGCTCCGGTCGGACCGGGTCGCGTCCTGGCGGGCCGACCCCGATATCGTGCGCTTCCTTCGTGAGTCGGCGGGCGTCTGATCAACCCGCCGCCGCATCGCTGGGGCGGGCTTAGCCCCTGCGTCGGAGCCTGCGTTCAGCCGCGCATGGCGGCCTGGAGGTTCTCGTCGACCTTGTCGAGGAAGCCTGTCGTCGAGAGCCATTTCTGGTCGGCGCCGACGAGCAGAGCGAGATCCTTCGTCATGTGGCCGGCTTCGACCGTGTCGACGCAGACCTTCTCGAGCGTGTGGGCGAAACGGTCGAGCTCGGCGTTGCCATCGAGCTTCGCCCGGTGCGC
>JAFAPJ010000150.1 GCA_019247255.1 Methylobacteriaceae bacterium
GCGGCCCGTTCGCACCCGAACCTGATGGTGCTCGAACGTCCGGCCGCGGACGGGGAGAAGGCCGCGCCGAAGACGATTCCGGTCGAGGCGGTGCGCAAGGCGCTCGGCTTCTTCGCCTCCACGGCGGCCGATGGCGGACACCGGGTCTGCCTCATCGACGCGGCCGAGGACCTGAACGCGCACGGGCTCAACGCGCTTCTGAAGACCGTCGAGGAACCGCCTGAGAACGCGACGATCCTGATCGTGAGCCATGCGCCGCAGCGGCTTCTGCCGACGATCCGCTCGCGCTGCCGCAAGCTGACGCTCGCGCCTCTCGGCGAGGCCGAGGTGAGCGAGGTCCTGGCGGGTCTCGGCCCGGATGCGGCCCGGCTCGACCCGGCGCTCGTCGCGCGGGCGGCGGGGCGCGCGGAGGGCTCGGTCGGCCGCGCCCTCGCGCTCCTCGACGCGCGCCGCCTCGCGACGCTCGCCGAGCTCGAAACGATCCTCGAGGGGCTTCCGGCCTATCCAACGACGCGCGTTCTGGCGCTCGCCGACAAGCTCGCCGACAAGCGTGGCGAGGAGACGTTCCGGCTCGCGCTCGACCGGGTGCTCGCCTGGTCGGCCGAGCGCCTGCGCGCCAGGGCGGCCGACGGCCCCGCTCGCCTTGCGTGGCTCGCGGCCGTGTGTGAGAAGGTCGCGGACGAGGCGCGGCTCGTCGAGGCCTACAATCTCGACCGGCGCGCCTTCGTCCTGTCAGCGGTCGGCGATCTGGCGGAGGCCGTCCGGCGCGCCGGCTGAATCTCCTGAGAGCGGGCACGCGGGTGGCGGGCGATCCTTATTTCATCTCGACCGCGATCTCGTATCCCAACGGCCCGCCCCATATCGGTCACGCCTACGAGGTGATCGCGGCAGACGCGGTCGCGCGCTTCCATCGCCTCGACGGCCGCGACGTGTTCTTCCTCACGGGCACGGACGAGCACGGGCTGAAGATCCAGCAGACGGCGACGCGGGCGGGCACGAGCGCCCAGGCCTTCGTGGACGCCATGGCGCCGAAATTCCGCGCCATGGCCGAGGCTTTGGGCTGTTCCTTCGACCGCTTCATCCGCACGACCGACCCCGATCACATCCGCTCGTCGGAGGAGATCTGGCGGCGGATGGCGGCCGCCGGGGACATCTATCTCTCGACCTATGCGGGCTGGTACTCGGTCCGGGACGAGGCCTTCTACGACGAGGGCGAGCTCACGAAGGCCGAGGACGGCAGCTGGCGCGCGCCGACCGGCACGCCGGTCGAATGGGTGGAGGAGGAGAGCTACTTCTTCCGCCTCTCGGCCTATGCCGAGAGGCTCCTCGCCCATTACGCCGCGAACCCGGATTTCGTGGGGCCGGATTCGCGACGCAACGAGGTCGTGGCCTTCGTCGAGCGCGGGCTCGAGGACCTGTCGGTCAGCCGCACCACCTTCGACTGGGGAATCCCGGTCCCAGGCGACCCGAAGCACGTCATGTATGTCTGGGTCGACGCGCTCACGAACTATCTCACGGGCGCCGGCTTCCCCGACGAGGGCTCGGCCCAATGGCGCTTCTGGCCGGCCGATCTTCACGTCATCGGCAAGGATATTATCCGTTTCCACGCGGTGTATTGGCCGGCATTCCTGATGTCGGCGGGCATCCCCGTGCAGAAGCGCGTCTACGCCCACGGCTTCCTGTTCAACAGGGGCGAGAAGATGTCGAAGTCGGTCGGCAACGTCGTCGATCCCTTCAACCTCGCCGATCAATATGGCGTCGACCAGATCCGCTATTTCTTCCTGCGCGAGGTCGCCTTCGGTCAGGACGGCAATTACAACCACGAAGCCATCGTGGCGCGCATCAACGCCGACCTCGCCAACGACCTCGGCAATCTGGCGCAGCGTTCGCTGTCGATGATCGCCAAACAGCTCGGCGGCGTGCTGCCGGCGCCAGGCGCGTTTTCGGCGACCGACAACGCGATCCTGGCGGAGGCCGACGCCATGATCGGCATCGCGCGATCGGCGATGGAAACCCAGCAGATCCATCAATGGCTGAATGCGGTGTGGTCGGTGGTCGCCGAAGCCAACCGCTATTTCGCGGGCGAGGCGCCGTGGGCGCTG
>JAFAPJ010000360.1 GCA_019247255.1 Methylobacteriaceae bacterium
CCGCTGTGGAACTCGCTGTAGATCGCGACCTCGACCCGGTCGCGATCGAAGGCGCCGGCCAGCACCGCGTGGCCGACGCCCTGCGGGACGAAGTTCGGGCGGCCGTTCGGATTACGGGTGTCGTCGAAATGGGCGAGCACGACCAGCGCACGTGGCTTGTTGGCTCGCCGGGGCATGCGCGCGCTCAGGACGTCACCGCCAGGAGCTCCGCCGAGCTGCGGGCCGCCTCGACCCATCGCTCGCCGGCGTCACGCATCCGCCGGTCGATCTGCTCGCGGGCGACACGATCGGCATCCGCCAGGCCCCCTCCGTCACGGGCGAGGCGTGCGAGGGCCGCCAGCGCGTCCGCCGGCATGTCGACGCGCAGCGCCTGCTGCAGCGCTTGCCGCCACAGGCGACGGGCCGCATGACGGCGGTGCCGTCGCGCTTTGAGGTCCCCCGCGAAAAGAGCGGTGCGAGGCCGGCCGATCGGGTAGATGCGGGAGAAGCGGGCGAGGTCTCGAACGCTGCGTGAAGCGAGACGCTGACGCGTTGCGCCGACCTCCCCGGCCGCCGCGGGATCAGGTCCGGCCCCCGCCGCCCGGAACAGGGCAACGAAGGCCATCATGGTGCGCGACTTGATGGCCGGATTGACCTCCTCGACCCACCGGCTGGCTTCGCCGAGCCAGCGCGCAGAGGTGCTCTCCTGGCCGTTTTCACGCGCCTCGACCGCCAGGAGAGCGGCGCCCTCGAGCCGTGAGATGGGCTCCAAGGCCTCCGCCTCGGTTTCCAGCAAGGCCTGCAGCTCGCTTCCGTAGTCGCGCGCCGCCGCTCCCTGGCCGAGCGCGCGATGGCCCCGCAGAGCGCCGGTCAGCCCGCAGCCGAGGATGTGAAGGTCGCCCGTGTCACGGCCGAGCCGGATGACCTGCTCGACGAGGTCCCTCCAGGCCGTCTCCCCGCGATAGGCGGGGTTGAGGAGGGCGGGATTGATGATCGTCTCGAACGCGACCGCGAGCTCCATCCACCGTTTACGGTCGCCGAGCTCGAGCGCGCTCGCGAGGCCTGCTTCGAAATGGGATCCGGCCGCGTGCCAGTCGCCCACGCTCGTCTCGTAGAGACCGCTCATCTGCGCCACCCGGATACCGACGGCCGGGCTCTCGACCGTCTCGGCGAGGCGCGCGGCGAGCTCCAGGTAGCGGCTGGCACGCCGGCGCAGCGGGACGACCCCGCAGATCGCCCCCAGGCTCGCGTAGTTGACGACGAGAACGGGCGAGAGCCGGGTCGCGCGCTCGGCCAGGTTGGTGGCGCGAAGCGTGGCGTAGAGCAGGCGCATCTTGTCGCCCTGAAAGTAGAAGATCCGGGTGAGATCCTCGTGCGCTTGCGCGGCTCTCAGCAGCACCTCGTCGCCGATCGGGTCTCGGGCGCGTGCCTCGCCCGGGCTGTCCCGACGTCGCGAGCGACGGCCGGAGAGCGCCAGATGCTCGGCGATCTGACCGAGGACGGCGAGGCGGCACTCGCCCCGGCTCGTGGGCAGCGGCATCCCGAGAAGGCGAAGCCCAGACGCGTAGGCCGCCTCGGCTTCCGCGTTCCGGCCGAGGCTCAGCTCGGCTGCGCCCAGGACGAAATAGGCCGAGGCCAAGCGGTCGGGCGCGACGGCGATGTCCAGCTCGCCGGCGATATCCAGGAAGGCGCGCGTGAGCGTGACGGCGGCCTCGTTTTCGAACTGCCGGAGGCGAAGCTCGGCCACGCGATCGAGGTACTCGAAGCTTCTCTGCTTGTTCTCGGCACGCTGCCACTGCGTCAGGACGATGGGCAGGGACTCGGCGTCGTTCGGCTGGCCGGCCCGCTCCATCGCCTCGGCGACCGCGGCATGCGCGGCCCGGCGCTGTTCGGACAGCATCCCGGAATAGATGACCTCGCGCACGATCGCGTGGCTGAAGACGAACCGCTCCGGCCCGGCGGTCCGCACGAGATGAGCGTCCAGAAGATTGGCGAGCGCCTCGCGGACGTCGATCCCGATGGCGGCGACGAGGTCGATGCTCTCCAGGTCGGCTGCCGTGAAGCTTGCCCCGATGGCGCTCGCGATCTTGAGCAGAAAGTGCTCGGCCTGCGGCAGGAGGTCGATGCGGCTGAGGACGGCTGCCTGGGCCGAGATGGGCAGCGTCAGCGCGCCGTCGTCCGAGCCTGGGCGGCGCTCGGCCCGAGCGCCGACCTCCGGGCGATCGCGCAGGACGCGGCAGATCTCGCCGACGAAGAATGGATTGCCGCTCGAGCGCTCCCAGATCGCTCGCTGAACGCGCGAGGCGACCGCATCGTCATGGACATGGCTGCGGACGAGCTCTGCGCATTCCTCCGGGCCGAGCGCTTCGAGCGACCAGCGATCGACGTCGGCGGCACTCTCGATCGCGAGCGCGCGCGTCCGCCCCGGACGCGCGGTGGCCACCATGACGAGCCCCGGCGTCGCGGCGAGGAGCTCCACAAGCAACGCGTCGGATTGCGGATCGAGCCATTGCACGTCCTCGAGGACGAGCACGCTTGCGCCCGGTCCGAGGGCTTCGGTCAGGATCGCCCCGAGAAGGCGGCGCAGGTTCTCGGCCCGGACGTCGCTCGACAGCGCGGTGCCGATCCCCGTCTCGTCGAGGTCGAGCTCCAGCACGTCGTTGAGCAGCGGGATGAACCGGATGCGGTCCTGCTGCCCGCCGAGGAGCGCGGCGATCCGGGCGTGGGCGTCTCGGCCGCGCCGTCCGTCGAGCTGCACCGCCGCGCGCAGCATGCCCCTAAGCGCGAAGTAGGGTGTCGTCCGTTCGAGATCGTCCGCGGCCCCCTCCAGAACGACGAGCCCGCGGGCCCGGCAGCTTTCGACGAAGGTGTCCAGGAGCTTCGACTTGCCGATGCCCGGCTCGCCCTCGATGAGCGTCATGGAGCCCCGGACCTGGGGCCGATCGAGCAGCGCCTCGAGCCGCCGCATTTCCCCGTGCCGGTTCACCAGCGGCTCCCGGCCGGAGGCTCGGTCGGGGGCGCGGCGCCCCGTCGCCACGTAGGTCGCGAGCGGGGTTCGGATGCCGGCAACCTGCATCGTCCACGGACCGTCGAAGTCGATCGCCGAGCGGGCGAGCGCCGCGGTCGCCTCGTCGGTCAGGATGCGCCCGGCCGCGAGCACGGACAGGCGGGCGGCCCTGTTCACCGCCTCGCCGAGCACCGTGTACTCGGCCCGGCGGCTCGTCCCGATCGCCCCGCAGAACACTTCGCCGCTCGCGATGCCGGTGGACACGCTGAGGCCGAGCCGCTCGCCCGCCTCCCGCAGGTCGAGCGCCGCCAGGCAGCCGCGGCGCGGGTCGTCGCGATGGGCTTGGCCCGGGAGGCCGAAGACGAGAAGCGCCTGGAGCCCGCCTTCGCAGGCCGCCGCCCGCAGCACGCAGCCCTGCAGGGCGGCCGCCTTCGTTTCGAGAAGGTCCATCGCCGCCTCGACCGGCTCCAGCTCGCGGAGCGGTCGCGTTCCGATCAGCCTCACGAAGAGCGTCGTGACGGACCGGAGCTCGCCCAGCCAGTCGGCGAGCGGCAGCCCCATCCTGCCGCGCAAGATCGGCGGCAGATAGGCGACGACGTCCCCCGGCTCGCAGCTCTTGCCGACCGCCTCGACCGCGGCGTACGGGGGCGGCTCGTCGACCTGGCGAAGCGCGACGGCGTCCTCGCCCCGGCTGCCGCGGGCCCGCTCGCGCACGAGCGACCAGGCCGCGTCCGACACGAGCAGCTCGCCGCTCTCCGCCAATGCCGCGCAGCGCGAAACGTCGTCGATGCAGGGCCCCAGGAGGATCACCTTGCGGCTGCCCTCGCCGAGCCTGAGGTGCAGAACCTCGACCTCGCCGACCGATACGGCCGAGCGTAACGTCAAGGTCTCGCCCAGGATGTCACTGCCGCTGACCGCCGTCTGCAGGCGCCACGCGCACCAGCAGCTGCGCCAGGCGGCGAGGGCCGCCGAGCCGTTCTCCGGCCCGAAGCGCCAGCCTGCCGTCAGCGCATCGCCCTCGAAGCTGAGGATAGACCCGCCCTCGGCCTCCACGATGGCCGCCAAACGGGCCAAGAACCCGTTCAGAACCTGCCGGATGCGTTCGGCACCCGCCTTGCCGTCGTCGCGCGACAGCTTCGCGGTCAGGCGGGTGAAGCCCGAGATGTCGGTGACCAGGAGGGCGCCGAACCCGCGCTCGGCGACGGACCCCCACGAGCGGCATGTCTCCGCCGTAGCCCAGTCGACGAGCGCTCCGGGAAGAAACCGCGCGAGGTCTCCTGATCCCCCCGTCATGCTCCGCCCGGCCGCCAAGCTTGATTGAGCCGTGCGACGGAGCGGTAAGTCAACTCAGGCCCGGTCACGCGCCCAGGGCGGCGCTTCTGTCGACCTTGACCTGCCAGGCGGGCTTCGGAACGCCGTAGGCGGAATAGAAGCGGTCCAGCCGACCGCGCGTGCTGTTGGTCGTATTGCTGCGCAGGTCCAGGTAACGGGCCGCGTTCAAGCCGAAGAAGCGGTCGCTCAGCGGTGTCTCGGCCCTGAGCGTCGGCTGGCGGTCGAGCGCCTGGAAGATGCCGACGAAGTTTCCGAGATACGCGGTGGTGTCGCCGCCCTCGATCAGCAGCATCTCCCAGTCGCTGCCGTACATGAGACGCTCCGCGAGGGGCGCATCCCTCGTGGCGGTCAGCTCGTACAGCGCTCGGAGGGCGTCCCGGACGGTCGCGGGGTTGTCGAGACCGTGCGTGAAATAGGCGGCGTCGGCATAGTAGCGCCCGCCGCGGTCCCCCGGCTTGCCCATCAGCGCCGCGTAGGCCTGTGCCCGCGTCGTGCTGCCTCGGCCGACCTCAGTGTCGCCGAAATGGCCGAAGCTGACCCTAAGGTTGCGGGCGACGTCGTCGGGCATCCTCGCCCAATTCTTGGGGTCGGTGCAGGTCTCGCGGAACGGGATCGACGGCCCGTTCGATGCCGAGGTGTGAAGCATGATCGGCACCGCGTTGGCGACGCACCAGGCGTAGAGCTCGCCGAGCGCCTGATCGAGCAGAACCCCGAGATCCGGTCGCTGAAGCGCGCGGGGGACCGACGAGCCGACCCAAAAGCTGGGAGGAATGAAGGCATTGCCGAAAGGGGCGAAGCCCATCGGCGGGTACATCTTCACGCCGATGCAGCCGCGCTGCATGACCGCCGCGGCAAGCCGGTCGAACGGGTTCGCAGGCTCGAGCCCGAGAGCGTGGGCGACCTGCTTGAAGGGGTCGAACGGGGCGTAGCCGTGTGCACGGCCGCCAGTCAGGATCGCGACCTGCTCCATGACGTCGATCTGCTCCTCGATCGTCGTGGGCGTAGGGGACCCGCCGGCGAGCGCCCAATCGAAATCGAGCATGTGGCAGAGAGCGAGGTCGATCTGGCGTCCGGATCGGACCTGGTAGCCGTTCAGGAACTCGATCAGGTTCACGAACCGGTACTGAAGCTGGTGGACGACGAAGTCGACGGCGGCCTTGGTGCCGTCATCCCGGCGGCCGGAGCCGCGGGCCGACCGCAGCCGGTGTCGCCTGGCCGCCATGGGGGCGTAGCGATCCGGAAGGGCCTCGATCGCGTCGGCGACCGTCTCGCCGCTGCCCCGGAAGGATCCGAGCCGGCGACGGCCCCGCATCCGGCTCGCGGCCGATTTCAGCGCCTGGACGCTGCGCTGGTGCTGGACGTCGGCGTAGGCCGACAAGGCGATTTTCGCCTCGCCCGGACTGCACGCCGAGGCGAGCCGTGCGCTGAGATCCCGCAGGGCGGTCAGTTCCGCCTCGCCGGACGGGGCGACCGCGTCGCCCAGGATTTGCAGGATGCCGGCGAGATCCTTCAAGCCGGGCGTATCGAGCGAGCGAACCTTGGCGATGTATTCGCGGATCTGGATGTCGGACCCGTTGAACATGTGGACATGGGTGTCGATCGTCAGCGGACCGGCCGGGCCGGTGGTCGGCAGGCTTTCTGGGCACAACGTCGTGACCGGCGGCGTGAAGAGGGTGCCGCACCCGCCCATCGCGCCCGTGGCCGCCAGCGCCGCGGCGCCGGTCAGACTGCGTCGGGTCAGCCCCATCACGGTGTCTCGTCAGGTCGAGCCTAAGTCATGGCAGTTGAGGGCGTGGAAAGCTGTGTCCCAAATGCCATGGCTGAACGGATCAGACGCCCTGCATCGGTGATCATCGGCCGCGCGCTCCTCGAGCGGACCTATGCCCACCGAGACGGCCCCGTGCCGTCGTCGCGCCGTGGAACGACGCGCGTGAGCCTGTTCGGGCAATGCATCCGGAAGCCGCCGCGAGACGAGGCGCGAGAACCGGTCCCGTTCGCCCCCATGGCGCTCCGGCTCGCGCCCTGCGTGACGAGCTCAGGCCTCTCACCAGGTCAGGCCAGCCCTCCGGTCCCCGAGCTTGCGTCGAAGGCGGCGCGGGAGGCCTGCACCTCGCCCTGGTGCGCCATGGCCCAGCGCCCGAGCGCTTCGACGGGGCCGCGAAGCGACTTGCCGAGCGGCGTCAGCTCGTAATCGACCCTGGGCGGAATGCTCGGCGTGACGACGCGCGCGACAAGGCCATCGCGCTCGAGCCCGCGCAAGGTGAGCGTCAGCATGCGTTGCGAGATGCTGCCGATCGCGCGCTTGAGCTCGCTGAAGCGCCGCGGTCTGTCGCCTAGCGTCATCACGACAAGCACCGACCACTTGTCGCCGACCCGCGAGAGAACCTCGCTGACGAGACGGCAGCGCTCGGGCGCATCGAGCCCGGGATCGGGACTGCGAGCCGGTATCACGGCTGTGCCTCCTTGCGGCAGGTCATGACGGACCCTTAGATACCTCGGTATCAAAAGATTACCATTCCCTCGCCCGAGGTGGCGCTCCTGAGCCCCGGCGATGCCTGCGGAGAACATCGAATGAAGAAGATCGGCTTTCTCTCCTTCGGTCACTGGTCCGACGGCCGGGGATCGGCGACGCGTTCCGCCAGCGACGTCCTCCTGCAATCCATCGACCTAGCGGTCGCCGCGGAGGAGCTCGGCGCCGACGGCGCCTACTATCGCGTCCACCACTTCGCGCGCCAGCTGGCCTCCCCGTTTCCGCTCCTCGCGGCGGTCGGCGCCCGCACGAAGCGCATCGAGATCGGCACGGGCGTCATCGACATGCGCTACGAGAACCCCTTCTACATGGTCGAGGACGCGGGGTCCGCCGACTTGATCAGCGGTGGCCGTTTGCAGCTGGGGATCAGCCGCGGCTCGCCCGAGCAGGTGGTCGAGGGTTGGCGGTTCTTCGGCTACGCCCCCGAAGACGGCGAGACCGACGCCGACATGGGTCGGCGTCACGCGGAGGCGTTCCTCGAGCTCCTGAAGGGGGAAGGATTCGCCCAGCCCAACCCCCGGCCGATGTTCGCCAACCCGCCCGGGTTGCTGCGCCTCGAGCCGCACTCGGCCGGCCTTCGCGATCGGATCTGGTGGGGCTCCGCCTCGGACGCGACGGCGGTCTGGGCGGCGCGGCAGGGGATGAACCTGCAGAGCTCGACGCTCAAGGCTGACGAGACCGGTGAGCCGTTTCACGTTCAGCAAGCGAAGCAGATCAGACTGTACCGGGAAGCCTGGCGGCAAGCGGGTCATCAGCGCACGCCGCGCGTCTCCGTCTCGCGGTCCATATTCGCTCTCACGAACGACATGGACCGCGCCTATTTCGGAGGCGGCGACAGCAGCGACAAGGTCGGAGTGATCGACAACATGCGAGCCGTGTTCGGCCGCACCTACGCGGCCGAGCCCGATCGGTTGGTCGAGCAATTGCGCGCCGACGAAGCGATCGCCGAGGCTGACACGCTCCTGCTCACCGTGCCCAATCAGCTCGGCGTCGACTACAATGCCCGTGTGATCGAGAGCATCCTGACGCACGTTGCTCCCGCGCTCGGGTGGCGAAACCCGGACGTCGGACGACCGGTCGTGCAACCGGCCGAAACGGCTCCGGTCGCCGAGTACGCTTAGTTCCTTGGTTCTCGGTCCGCGCGACGGCGCGGGCCGAGAGGTCCACGCGCTGACGACGCGACCAGTTCCGAGCATCGATCCTCGGGCGCGCGGCGCGAGGCACGCGTTTGGCGGAGCACGTGCGGCAGCTTGAACCGTTTTCGTCGGGCGACGCGCGGTCAGACGGGAACGTCTGGCGTATCGTCCAGCCACCGCTGCGTCAGCGCGAGGTCGGTCTGGGTCAAGCCGTGGCCGCCCGGCACCGTCTGCAAGCGGAGCGTGGCCCCCGCGCGCTCCAGCTGCCCCGCAAGCGCGCTTGCGCTCGCCGGAGGCACGATCGGGTCGAGGTTGCCCGACAGCATGAGCACCGGCTTGCCCGAGAGATCGACGTCAGGCGGGTTGGATAGCGGAGCCATGGCGCGGAGCAGCGCCGCGCCGGCGAGGATCTCCGGCTGAAGCATGAGCAAGGCGGCGGCGATATTGGCGCCGTTCGAGAAGCCGACCGCGACCGGGCTCTCGATCCCGTACGCTGATTTCGCCTCCTGGACGAAGGCGGCGAGGTCGAGCGCTCGACGACGGACGTCCGCCTCGTCGAACACCCCTTCGCTGAGCCGCCGGAAGAAGCGGGGCATCCCGTGCTCCAGCACCTGCCCGCGCGGCGACAGGAGAGGGGCTCCAGGCGCGACCAGGCGTCCGACGGGGAGGAGGTCGGTCTCGTCCCCGCCGGTGCCGTGGAGGAGGAGGAGAGGGCGCCGGCCGGGCGCGGTGCCGGGCTCGTAGCGATGCAGGAAAGAGAGGTTCGCCATGGTCGCGGTGCCGCTCGGGGCTTGGGGATCAGCCCACCGCGGCAGGCCGGAGGGAGCCCGACCCGTCCGCTCCGGACGCTCCCGCGGCGATTGGTTCGTGCGCGGCCGGCTCGACCGGCTCACGCCCGTTGAGGACAGCCTGGAGGCGAGCCTCGTCGAGCTCGCCTTCCCACTTCGCCATGACCACGGTCGCGACCGCGTTGCCGATCATGTTCACGAGCGCCCGCGCCTCGCTCATGAAGCGATCGATCCCGAGGATGAGGGCCATCCCGGCCAGGGGGATCGAGGGCACGACCGAGAGCGTCGCGACGAGCGCGATGAAGCCCGCGCCGGTCACGCCGGATGCCCCCTTCGAGGTCAGGATCGCGACGCCGAAGATCGCGAGCTGCTGGGTCAGCGTCAGGTCCGTGTTCGTCGCCTGCGCGACGAAGAGGGCGGCCAGGGTCATATAGATCGAGGTGCCGTCGGTGTTGAAGACGTAGCCGGTCGGGACCACGAGCCCGACGACGGGCTTGGAGCAGCCCGCGTGTTCGAGCTTCTCCATCAATGTGGGAAGCGCGGGATCGGACGACGATGTGCCCAGCACAATGAGGATCTCCTCCTTGATGTAGGCGAGGAGCTTGAGGAGGTTGAAGCCGGACACCGCGCAAATCGCGCCGAGCACCCCGAACACGAAGATCGCGGAGGTCAGGTAGAAGACGCCGACCAGCGCGACGAGCGGACGGAGCGCAGTGATCCCGTAGCGCCCGACGGTGAATGCCATCGCACCGAAGGCGCCGATGGGAGCGAGCCGCATGAGGAGGTTGATCGCTTCGAACAGGACCCTGGAACCGGCGTCGATCACCTCCTGCACGGGGCGGCCCTTCTCGCCGAGCCGCGCCAGAGCATAACCGATCACGACCGACACGAGGACGATGGGGAGGATGTCCCCGTGCGCGAAAGCGTCCACGATGGTGTTCGGGATGATGTTGAGGAGGAAGTCGACGACCGATTGGTCGTGCGCCTTGCCGGCGTATTGCGCGACCGCCTTCGCGTCGAGCTTCGAGGGATCGGCGTTGAAGCCCCCGCCCGGATGCAGCAGGTTCCCGACCACCATCCCGATGGCGAGCGCCAGCGTGGAGACGACCTCGAAGTACAGCAGCGCCTTGCCGCCGACCCGACCGACCTTCTTCATGCTCTGCATGCCGCCGATGCCGGACACGACGGTGAAGAAGATCACGAGCCCGATCGCCATCTTGATGAGCTTGATGAAGCCGTCGCCGAGCGGCTTCATCTCGACCGCGAGGGCGGGCGAGAAGTGGCCGAGGACGATCCCGAGCGCGATCGCGATCAGGACCTGGACGTAGAGGATGGCGTACCAGGGCTTGCGCCGCTTCGTGCCTGCCTCTGCCATGGTGGTCTCCTCCCGTTCTGACTGTCTTGGAGCTCGGCTCGGTGACCTCGATCGCGCGGTCGCCGGTCAGGCGGCCCCAGCCGGCTTCAGGGGCATGACCAGGAGGACCGTCGCCGGCTGGTCCCCGCTGTTTTTCAGCGCCCGGCCCTCGCCCGGCGCGATGCGGCAGGAATCCCAGCGCTCGAGCGTGACGGCGGTCTCGCCGTTCGAGACCGTGACGGCCCCGTCCAGCACGACGTAGAGCTTCTCGATCGGCGAGGCGTCGAGCGTCGTGCCGCCTCCCGGCGCGAGCACGGATACGCCGAGCCAGACCTGGTCGGTCGGCCCGGCGTCGCGCCCCTGCAAGCGGCGCATCGCCATGTCGAAATGGCCGGGAGCCTCGTAGGGCGGCGCGTCGGCGTAGCGAACGACGTGCACGTTCAGGCTCCGGGCCGGAGCACGAGCCTGTCGCGTGAGGAGCCGAGCACGGCCACGTAGGCCTCGGCTGCGCGCGCGAGAGGGTAGATCGCGTGAGGCGCGATCGGGAAGGGTTTCAGCGCCCCGCTCGCGAAGCCCGGCTGCAGCTCTCGGAGCACGTCGGCCGTCTCCACGGAGGAGAGCGCCAGCGTGTCGATGCCGACATAGGTGTGCCGGCCGCGGTAGAAGGCGAAGATGTCGAACGGGACAGGCTTCTTGAGCGAGGCGATGAAGATCTGGCGCCCGAGCTTGGCGAGAGCCGCCGACCCGGCCTCGTAGTACGGCTCGCCGACGGTGTTGTAGACGACGTCGGCGCCGCGGCCGTCCGTGAGCTCGCGCACCCGGGCCGCCACGTCCGTCGCGGAGGAATCGATCACCTCGACCGCGGCCGTCGCGTGCCCCTCGTAAGGCTCGGCCTTGCGGACGACGCCGATCGCGCGGGCGCCCTGCCAGGTCGCGATCTGGATCGCGGCCTGTCCGACCTTCCCGTTCGCGCCCAGCACGAGCACGGTCTCGCCAGCCTGGGGCATACGCGCGCGCCGCAAGCCTTCGAGCGCCGTCACGAAGGGGACGCCGATCCCGGCAGCCTCCTCGAGCGATATGCTGTCCGGCTTCTCGACGACGGCCTCCGCCTCGACGACGAGGTGGGTGGCATGCGTCCCGTCCCGCCGGATGCCGAGGTCGCCGGACGACCCGAACACGGCGCGGCCGACGAGGTCGGCGGGACCGTCGATGACCGTTCCGGCGAAGTCGCGGCCCGGAATGCGCGGGAAGACCGCGTAGGGCATCATCCCGATCGCGGCCTTGACGTCCGACGGATTGATGGCGGCGGCCGCGATCTTGACCAGCACCTCGCCCGGACCCGGGCGCAGCGACAACGGCTCGATCGCCGGCGCGATGCTCTCCGCGTCGGGAGCCTTGGCGTACAGGCGGAGCGCCTTGGCTTCGGTCACGTCCAGGCTAGGGGCGATCTTGAGGGCTGATACGGCTGCGCTCATGCCGGTCTCCGGAAGGTTGGGTTGCTAGGTTAGGCGACGCGGCGGGGGGCGGCTCCGGCCGCGGCGAGGCGGGTCGGCAGGCCGATGAGCTCGCGCGCATCGCGCGGCGTCGCGATCTGACCGCCCAGATCCTCGACGATCCGCCGGGCCTTCTCGACCATGGCGGCGTTGGAGGGGGCCAGGACTCCGCGATCGAGGTACACGGAATCCTCCAGCCCGACCCGGACGTGGCCCCCCGCGAGATAGGACAGCGCGACGGCCTGGAACGCCGCGCGGCCGATGCCGATGGCCGTGAACAGCGCATCCCCTGGCAGAAGGTTGCGGGCGTAGAGG
>JAFAPJ010000596.1 GCA_019247255.1 Methylobacteriaceae bacterium
GACGGCGTGTAGTAGCGCGCCGTCGTGAGGCGCACCGCCCCGTTTCCGCCGAGCGGGATCACGGTCTGGACCGAGCCCTTGCCGAAGGAGCGCGTGCCGAGAAGCGTCGCGCGCTTGTGGTCCTGGAGGGCGCCCGCGACGATCTCGGACGCGGAGGCCGACCCGCCGTTGATCAGCACCACGACCGGCTTGCCCTTGGTGAGGTCGCCGGTCTTCGCGTTGAAGCGCTGGTTCTCGTCCGCGTTGCGGCCCCGGGTCGAGACGATCTCGCCGCGCTCCAGGAAGGCGTCCGACACGAGGATCGCCTGGTCGAGGAGGCCTCCCGGATTGTTGCGCAGGTCGAGGACGTAGCCCTTGAGCTTGTCCTGGCCGATCTCGCCCGTGACCTTCTCGATCGCGCCCCGGAGGAGCTCGTAGGTCTGCTCGTTGAACTGCGTGATGCGCAGGTAGCCGACATCGCCTTCGGCCCGCGAGCGGACGGACCGGATCCGGATGATGTCGCGCGTCAGCGTGACGTCGATCGGCTCCTTGGCGCCGGCGCGTTGCAGCTTCAGCCGCACGGAGGTGTTGACCGGGCCGCGCATCTTGTCGACGGCCTGGTTGAGGGTCAGGCCCTGCACAGCCTCGTTCTCGATCTGCGTGATGACGTCGTTCGCCATGATCCCGGCGCGGGCGGCCGGCGTGTCGTCGATCGGGGTCACGACCTTCACGAGGCCGTCCTCCATCGTCACCTCGATGCCGAGCCCGCCGAACTGGCCGCTCGTCTGAACCTGCATGTCCCGGAAGCTCTTCGGGTCCATGTAGCTCGAATGCGGGTCGAGCGAGGACAGCATGCCGTTGATGGCCGCCTCGATCAGCTTCCCGTCTTCCGGCTTCTCGACGTAATCGGTCCGGACCTTCTCGAAGACATCGCCGAAGAGGCTGAGCTGCCGGTAGGTTTCGGCCGAGGCCGCGACCGCGCTCGTCGACGAGAGCAGGCGCGTCTGCGTCGCGACCGTGGACAGCCCGACGCCCACGACGGCGCCCAGGAAGACAAGAGAGACCTTGCGCATCAGCCGCGAACCTTTTCGCCTTGCGATTTCAGCCACCACGGACCCGGATCGATCGGCGAGCCGTCCTTCCGGAACTCAACGTAGAGGACCGGCCCCTTCGCCTCAACGACCCCAAAGGCCGCAGCTGTCGCGCCGGTCCCCATCTGCCCGACCGGCTCCCCGGCGAGCACGAATTGCCCTACGTCCACATGGACCCGCTCGAGGCCGGCCAAGACGAGATAGTAGCCACCGCCCGCGTTCAGGATCAAGAGTCGTCCAAGCGAGCGGAACGGACCCGAGAACACGATCGTGGCGTCTGCCGAGGCCGTGACCACGGCGCCCGGCCGGGTCGCGATCGTCAGGCCGCGGACGGTCCCTCCCGCCTCGTCCGGATCCCCGAATTCCCTCAGGACCGGACCGGATGCGGGGCGCAGCAGCTTGCCGCGCGAATCCGCGAAGGCCAGCCGGGGGGCGAGCGGGACCGGATCGCGCTTGGCGGCCTCGGCGAAACGCTGCCCGAGGCGCGATTCCTCCTCCGCCGCGGGCTCGCCCGGCTTCGGCTGCTTCGGGGCGAGACGCTCCATGAGCTCGCGCAGGCTCGTCGCCTCGCGGGCGAGGACTTCAGCCCGGGCCCGGCCGCCCGCGAGATCCGCCTCGGTCGCGGCAAGCCGGCTGCGGCGCGCCGCGACGAGGGCGTTCAGCCGCTCGGTGTCGCGCGCGAGCCCGTCGAGCTCGGTCGCGAGCCGCTCCCGCTCGTCCTTGATCGAACCGCGCAGCCGCGTCAGCTCCGCGAGCTCGACCGCAAGGCGTTCGCTCTCGGCGCGCAACTCGGGCAGGATGGCGCCCGCCAGGATCGCGGCCCGGACCGCCTCGAGGATGTCGCCCGGGCTGGCGAGAAGCGCGGGCGGCGGGTTGCGCCCCATCCGCTGGAGCGCCGCGAGCAGCTCGGCCAGGGCGGCGCGCCGCTGCGCGAAGGACCCGCGGATCGCGCCTTCGCGCGTCTCGAGCGCCGCGAGCCGGTCCTCGATCGCGCGGCTGCGCTCTTCGGCGGCCCGCGTCCGGCTCGCCGCCTCGACGAGCGCCGCCCCGAGACGGGCCCCGTCCGCCTTGATGGCCGCCACCTCGTCCGCGAGCCGCCGGCGCGCTTCGGCGCTGCGCTCGAGCTCGGCTTCGATCGCCCTCAGGGCCTTCTCGCGCGGCGCCGGGTCGGCCTCCTGAGCCTGGCCGAGCTGGATCGTGGCGAGAAGGCCGAGGCCGGCCGCGAGCCAGGCGACACGGCGCGCCATGCGGGTCCCTCCCTCAGCCCTCTCGGTGGTACGGGTGCCCGGCCAGGATGGAGAGCGCGCGGTAGACCTGCTCCAAGACGAGCACGCGGACAAGCTGGTGCGGAAGGGTGAGGCGCCCGAAGGACACGGCCCGGGACGCCGCGGCGCGGATCGTTTCATCGAGGCCGTCCGGCCCGCCGATCACGAAGGCGAGGCTGCCCTCCCCGGCGTCACGCCGTGCGGCGATGGCTTCCGCGAAAGCGAGGCTCGTCGGCAGGTCGCCGCGCTCGTCGAAGGCGATGGTCGCCATGCCCTTGAGCCGGTCGCGGAGAGCCGACCCTTCCTCGGTGCGGCGCTCGCGATCGGACCGCGCCCGGCTTTCGGCAAGTTCGACCACGGCGAGCGGCGAGAAGCCGAGCGCACGGGCGAGCGCGTCGGCGCGGGTCCGGTAGCGTGCCGCGAGGTCGCGCTCGGGACCTGCCTTCAGGCGACCAACGGCGACGAGCGCGAGCTTCATGCCTGGGCCGGCCCGTCAGCCGGCCGCGCGCTCCATCGGGCGGTCCGCGCCCCACATCCGCTCGAGATTGTAGAAGCCCCGCACCTCCGGCCGGAACACGTGCACGATGAGGTCGCCGGCGTCGATCAGGACCCAGTCGCAGGCCGGCATCCCCTCGACCCGCACGCGCCCGTGCCCCGCATCCTTCAAGGCCTGGATGATCTTGTCGGCGATGGACCCCACATGGCGCTGCGAGCGCCCGGACGTCACGATCATCGTGTCCGCGATCGAGGTCTTGCCGACGAGGTCGATCTCGACCGTCTCCTCGGCCTTCATATCCTCGAGGCAGGCCCGCGCGAGCGCGACGATGTCCCCGTCTGCCGAAGCGACCGTTCCGGCGACCGGATGAGACGGCGTCAGGTCCGTCTCCGCCAAGACGAATGGGTTCAGTGCTGGTGTCCCTTCTTCGACCCGTGCATGCTCGCCGGGCCGCCCCCAAGATAGTGTGACACCCCCGCTGTTTTCAACGCGTATCCACAACTCGTTGGGTCCGACGCAGCACAGTGGACGACAGGTTCGAGCGCGGCCCGTGCAGCAAAGTCCAGGCAGGCGCGGGCAGATCCGGCAGGAGCGTAGCGTCCCGCTCGGGAACCCGGGCGCGCGCCAGCGCCTCGGCGGCCCGAGAAGTCGCGGCCCGCAACGTCCAGCCCGGCCGGTCGACGATCGCGATCGGCACGAGGGAGGCCATCTCGCGCCAATGGCGCCATCGGTGGAAACTCGCGAGGCTGTCCGCGCCCATGATCCAAACGAACCGCAGATCCGGTCTGCGCAGGAGGAGGAAGCGGAGCGTCTCGACCGTGTAGACGACCCCGAGCTCCGCCTCGAAGCCCGTGACAGCGAAGCGCGGATGCTTCGCGACGGCGCGGGTCGCGGCGAGCCGCTTCTCCTCTGACGCGAGCTCGCGCACGTCCTTGAGCGGGTTGCCGGGCGTCACGATCCACCAGACCCGGTCGAGCCTCAGGCGCCGCAGCGCCGTCAGCGCGACGTGCCGATGGCCCGGATGCGGCGGGTTGAAGCTGCCCCCGTAGAGGCCGATCCGGAGGCCCGGCGCGGCGGGGGGCAGGCGGATCGGGCAGACGACCCGCCGCCGTCGCGCGCCCGGCATCAGGGCCGGGTCTGCCCCGTCCCGCGCAGGCGGTACTTGAACGAGGTGAGCTGCTCGACCCCGACCGGGCCACGGGCATGGAGGCGGCCGGTCGCGATCCCGATCTCGGCCCCGAAGCCGAACTCGCCGCCGTCGGCGAATTGAGTCGAGGCGTTGTGCAGCACGATCGCCGAATCGACCTCGTGGAGGAAGCGCTCGGCCGCGACGGGATCGGAGGTGAGGATCGCGTCCGTGTGACGGGAGCCGTAGCGGTCGATGTGGTCGAGCGCGGCGTCGAGCCCGTCGACGACCCGGACCGCGATGATCGCGTCGAGGAACTCCCGACCCCAATCGTCAGGCGCGGCCGGCCGCGCGCGCGGATCGACGGCGCGCGCCGCCGCGTCGCCTCGGACCTCGCAGCCGGCCTCGATGAGCGCCCGGACGAGAGGAGCGAGATGCGTGGTGACGGCGTCCTCGGCCACGAGAAGCGCCTCCGCGGCGCCGCAGATGCCGGTGCGGCGGAGCTTCGCGTTGAGCACGACGTCCTGCGCCATCGCGAGATCGGCGGTCGCGTCCACGTAGACGTGCACGATGCCGTCGAGATGGGCGAAGACCGGCACGCGCGCCTCGGCCTGAACGCGCTCGACGAGGCTGCGGCCGCCGCGCGGGATGATGACGTCGATCGCGCCGTCGAGCCCGCCCAGCATGAGCCCGACCGCCTCGCGGTCGCGGGTCGGCACGAGCTGAAGCGCGTCGGGGGGAAGACCTGCCGCGGCGAGACCCTGGTTCATTGCGGCCGCGATGGCCGAGGCCGTCCGGAAGGTCTCCGCGCCAGCCCGAAGGATGGCGGCGTTGCCGGCCATCAGGCAGAGCGCGCCGGCATCGGCCGTCACGTTCGGCCGGCTCTCGAAGACCACGCCGACAACCCCGATCGGCGTCGCCACCCGCTCGATGATGAGCCCGTTTGGACGCTCGAAGCGGGCCAGCACGCGGCCGACGGGATCCGGAAGCCCGGCGATCGTCTCGATCGCCTCGGCGATCCCGGCGACCCGACCCGGATCGAGCGCCAACCGGTCGAGAAAGGCCGAGGGCCGGCCGGCGGCCTTCGCGTCCGCGAGGTCGAGGGCGTTCTGGGCGAGGATCGTCCGCTCGGCTTCGCGCACCGCCTGGGCCGCGGCGAGGAGCCCCGCGCGCTTGCGCTCGCCCGCCGTCAGCGCGAGGGCGCGCGCGGCTTGCCGGGCCCGCACGCCGATCGCGCGCATCAGCTCCGGCAGCGCCGGGCCGGCATCGCGCGCAACCTCGGTCGGCGTGGTGACGGCAGCACTCATCTCGCCCGGAACTCCGGCCCCTGTCCGACCCTGCTTAGCACGCGCCGGCCTGGCCGGGCCATGCGCGGGTGCGCAGACGCGGTCAATGTTCGGCGGCCGCGATGACCGCCTCGGCCCTGATCTCTTCCGTCAGCCTCGCTTTGAGCTCCGTGAAATCCGGATGCGTCTTGATCCGGTAGCTGCGCGGATGGGGCAGATCGACCGCGATGTCGGCTTTGACCCGGCCGGGCCGGGCCGTCATCACGAGTACCCGGGAGGCCAGGAAGATCGCCTCCTCGATGTCGTGGGTGACGAAAATCACGGTCTTCCGGTCCCGCTCCCAGATGCCGAGCAGCAATTCCTGCATCAGCGCGCGGGTCTGGTTGTCGAGGGCACCGAAGGGCTCATCGAGAAGGAGGATCGCCGGGTCGTTCGCGAGCGCGCGGGCGATGGCGGTGCGCTGCTGCATGCCGCCCGACAGCTGCTTCGGGTAGTGGTCCTGGAAGCCTGCGAGCCCCATCCTGTCGAGGAAATGCGCGACCGTCTCGCGGATGCGCGCCGCGGGGGCGCCGCGCTCGACGAGCCCGTAGGCGATGTTCTGCGCCACGGTCAGCCAGGGGAACAGCGTGTAGGACTGGAACACCATGCCCCGCTCGGGGCCGGGCCCGGCGACGGGACGGCCGTTAAGCAGGACGCGTCCCGTGCTCGGCCGGTCGAGCCCGGCGATGATGCGCAGGAGGGTCGACTTCCCGCAGCCGGACGGCCCGAGCAGCGTGATGAAGTCGTTCTCCGCGACCGTCAGGTCGACGGGCGAGAGGGCCTGGACGGGCGCCGCACCGCTTATCCCGGGAAAGCTGCGCGAGACGCCCTCCACGCTGAGCTTCGGCGTCACGCCAGGCGCCAAGGGAAGAGGGCGCGGTTGGCGGCCTTGAAAGCGAAATCGGACACGAGCCCTATAAGCCCGATCACGATGATTCCGAAGATCATCTGCCCGGTCGCCAGCAGCGACTGCGAATCGATGATCATGTGCCCGATGCCGGACGAGGAGCCGATGAGCTCGGCGACGATCACGTAGGTCCAGGCCCAGCCGAGGACGAGCCGCAGGATCTCGGCGATGTCGGGCGCGTTCGCCGGGAGGAGCACCCGGCGCACGACCGAGCGCTCGGTCGAGCCCAGCGTGTAGGCAGCCTCGACGAGGTCGCGGCGCGTCGAGCCGACCGCGACCGCAACCATCAGGATCAGCTGGAAGACCGAGCCGATGAAGATGACGAGAAGCTTCTGCATCTCGCCGATGCCGGCCCACAGGATGAGCAGCGGCACGAAGGCGGAGGCCGGCAGGTAGCGGGCGAAGGACACGAACGGCTCGAGCAGCGCCTCGACCGGCTTGTAGGCCCCCATCAGGATCCCGACCGGGACGGCGACGAGCGCGGCGAGCGCGAAGCCGCCGAGCACGCGCCACACCGTCACGGCGATGTCGC
>JAFAPJ010000636.1 GCA_019247255.1 Methylobacteriaceae bacterium
CACGGCGTCGCCACGGAGCTGGCGCAGGCCGAAAGCGTGGCCGTAGGCGAAGTCGGGCGCGACCTCGATCCACTTCCAGCCCTCGGCGCGGACCGCCGCGGCCTCCTTGCGCAGCTTCTCGGCGACCATCATGTCGACGAGCGCGGGGTCTGCGAGCCAGCCGCCGTCGTCGCCCTGGAAGAGGTCGTTGAGAACGACGCCGCCCGCCTCCTCGTAGGCCGCGACGGTGATGAACTGCGCCCGCTTGTCGGACGCGCGCACCGTGCCCTCGGTCAGCATGCGTCGGATGGTGTAGGGCTGCTTGTCGTAGGACTGAGTCAGCCGCTCGAACACCTGCTCCTGGCGCTGGTGGTCGCCCGAGACGGTGAAGGCCATCAGCTGGTCCAAGGTCATGCCGTCCTCGGCATAGACGTCGAGCAGCTTCGGCGAGACCGACGCGAGCCGCAGGCGCTGCTTGACCACGCTCACGGGCACGAAGAACGCGGCGGCGATCTCCTCCTCGGACTGGCCCTTCTCGCGGAGCGCCAGGAAGGCCCGGAACTGATCGAGCGCGTGTAGCGGCGCGCGCTGGACGTTCTCGGCGAGCGAGTCCTCCTCGGCGATCCCGCCCTCGCGCACGATGCAGGGCACGGGCGTGGTCTTGGCCATGCGCTTCTGCTTGACCAGGAGCTGGAGCGCCCGGAAGCGGCGGCCCCCGGCCGGGATCTCGAACATGCCGGTCTCGACGCCATCGGCGTCGGCGACGGCACGGACGCTCAGGCCCTGCAAGAGGCCGCGCCGGGCGATGTCCTCGGCGAGTTCCTCGATCGAGACGCCGGACTTCACGTGCCGGACGTTGGACTGGGACAGGATCAGCTTGTTGAACGGGATGTCACGCGAGGACGAAAGTGTGACCTTCGGTTGGGTCGCCATGTCGGTTCTCCGTGGCGAGCGGCCGGAAGACTCTCTCTCGACCCTCAACTCGCCACGACAACCGCGGCCCTCCTCTACCTCTTGGGGAGGCGAGAAGGACCGCGGAGACGCAGACCTGGAAACGCGTAGAACCTGAGACGCGGGACCCCGGAAAGCCGGGATTACGGCTCTACGGGCTGGTCCTCGACGACGAGCGGCGGCAGAACGAAGTCCGCCGCGTCGAAGTGGGCGAGGACCGCTTCGACGGAGCCGAGCCGCTCGACTGTCTGGCGATGAACGACGATCCGGTCGTTCTCGTCGGCGTCGTAGCTGACGGGCTCGCCCGCGCCGGCGAACACGGTGCGTTCGGCGCCCCATTCGGAGCCAAACCCGCCGGACCAGCGCATGTAGGGGACGCGGTGCTCGCGGCACCACGCCTCCAGTTCCTCGAACATGCCCCAGGCGACCTCGTGCGCGTAGAGCCGGAGCGGCTCGCTCGCAGTGAGCTGCGCGGGGTCGAATGGCTCGCCGTCCCATTCGGTCGAGAGCCCCTCGTCGTGGATGAGCTTCGTAAGCTCGGCGAGCTGGGCGGCGGTGATGCCGCCGCCCAACGCGATGGATGCGGGGACGCGATCGGCCATGATCGCCTCCCTCACGCCGCCGCCGACAGGAGCCTGGCCGCCTTGGCCTCCAGTCCGAGCCGAGCGTCCTGGTGCGGCTTCGCCCGCGCGAGCGCGGTGATGCCCTGCACGAAGTCGTAGATCGACGCGGGCGGGTGGCCTTCCTCGTCGAGCACGGTCGCGATGATCCGGTCGGTCTCGCCTTTGCTGAACCCGCGCTTCCGGAGGAACGTCTCGCGGTCCTCGTCCTTCGGCGCCACGATCGCCTCGCGCGCGGCGCGGATTCCAGCCAGGAACGGCATGGGCGAGCTGTCGGCGAACCGCTCCAGCGCCGGCGCGGCCTGGTGCGCGAAGCGGTGGCCGGCGAACTTGCTATGCCGGATCGAGATCTCCTCGAAGCCCTCCGCGCCCCAAATGTTGCGGTTCATGCACACCGCGCGGAGGTAAAAGCTGGCGATGCCCAGCGTCTTCGAGCCGACCTCCGAGTTCCAGCAGTAGAAGCCGCGGAAGTATAGGTCGGGATCGCCGTTCGGCAGCCGCCCGGCCTCGATCGGATGCGTGTCATCGACCAGGAACAGAAAGACGTCACGATCCGAAGCGTAGAGGGTCGTGGTGTCCTTGGTCACCTCGACGAACGGGTTGTGGGTCATGGTCGACCAGTCGAGCAGGCCCGGCACCTTCCAGCGCGTGTCGCCGGTGCCCTGGCCGGCGATCTTCATCACCGCCGCGACCAGCTCGTGATCCCAGATGCGGCCGTAATCGGGACCGGTCACGGCGCGCAGCTCGATGCGGCCGTCGTCCGCCTCCAGCGTCTTCACCAGCTCGGCGCGGTGTGAGAGCAGCCCGTGCTGCATGTTGATGCCGGCGAGCGGCGCGGGGAGCTGGCGCAGGTAGCTCGCGGGGGCGCCTACGAGGCTGCACAACTGGCCGAAGGACCAGTGGGTCGGCGCTACCGGCTCGCCGCGGCCGGGCACGGCCAGCGCCAAGCGCTCGCCGTCGTCACGACTTGCTTCCACGCGGATGGCGCGGGTCTCGACGGTGCGGGCGGTAGCGCGATCGGCGCGGGCGCGCACAGCCTCGTAGAGCGCGCCGAGCGACAGATAGCGTTCGTCGTCGGGGCGGCTGAACCACTCTGATGAGACGCGGCCGATTCGCTCGCCACGGCTGATGTCGACCTTGTATGCGCTGGACACGGGCGCGCCGGCTGGGGCCGCGCGGTCGGAACCGGCGCGGGCGGGAGCAAGCTGCTGAAGCATGGGAGGTCTCCGGACGGGCCGGCCGGGAGCCACTCTCCTCGACCCTCAACCCGTCACGGCGACAGCCGCGACCCTCTCCCTCTCTCGGAGCACTGCGTGGCAACGACCCCGTAGGAGGAGCCGATTGGCCCCTGTGCCGGGGTCACGGTCGCGCTCATCGGCAGTGTCGAACCCTGAGAAAGCCAGGCGCGCTCTGGCGAACCCCTGACGGGCGCAGATTCCTCACTATTCTCACTTCAACAACGTGAGGATGGTGAATGCTCTATCGATTGCTCGACCTTGCTGACGGCCAGACGGTGCTCTCGGGTGCGATCGCCGGCCGCAAAATGTT
>JAFAPJ010000494.1 GCA_019247255.1 Methylobacteriaceae bacterium
CATCGCGCTCGCGAAGGCGCCCCACATCCTCCAGCAGCACGGCTTCGTGCATGCGGGGGTGCTCGCGACCCTCGCCGACACGGCCTGCGGCTTCGCGGCCCTCACGCTCATGCCGGCCTCCGCCGGGGTGCTCACGGTCGAGTTCAAGATCAACCTAATGGCGCCCGCCGCGGCCGAACGGCTCGTGGCGCACGGGCGCGTCGTCAGGGCAGGGCGCACGCTCCTCGTCACCGAGGCCCGCATCGCTCCGGAGGATGCGCCGGACCGCCCGGTCGCGCTCCTCACCGCGACCATGATGACGATCGAGGGCCGCGACGGGATCGTGGACTGACGTGCCGAACGGCGCCGGCGCCCTCGTGGACGGGATCCCGCCCGCGCTCGAGACGATCGCGCGGCTCATCCAGCTGTCTCTGACGCCCGTCTTCCTCCTGTCGGCCCTGGCTTCGCTTCTCGGCGTCTTCGCCGTGCGGCTCAGCCACGCGGCCGATCAGGTGGAGGAGATCGAGCGCAAGCTCGACGAGGCGAGCGAGGAAGGAAGGGACCGCCTCAAGCTCGAGCTCGATTACCACCGCCGCCGCACGCTCGCGCTCGACGTCGCGGTCGTACTCGCCGCGACAGGGGGCGCGCTGACGGGCGGCTCCGTCCTCGCGCTCTTCATCGGGGCGATCGCCAAGGCGCCGCTCGCCGTTCCGCTCTACATCCTGTTCGGCGCCGCGATCGTGGCGGCGATCGGCGCGCTGGCGGCCTTCGTATTCGAGATGCTGCTCGCGAGCCGGGGCCTGCGCAGCCGCAGCCGCGAGGCCGGCACCCGCTGAGCTACGCGACCGTCAGCACGATCTTCCCGATATGCTCCGAGCTCTCCATGAGCGCGTGGGCGCGCGCGGCCTCGTCCAGCGGGAAGGTCGCGTGGACGAGCGGGCGGATCGTGCCGTCGGCGAGCTTCGGCCAGACATGCTGGCGCAGCTTCTCGGCGATCGCGGCCTTGTCCGCGACCGGCCGCGGCCGGAGCGTCGAGCCCGTGAGCGTCAGGCGTTTGCGCATGACGGCGTTGAAGTCGATCTCGGTCTTCGATCCCCGCAGAAATGCGATCGAGACGTGCCGCCCGTCCGGAGCCAGGCAGGCGAGGCTGCGCGGGATGTAGTCCCCGCCCACCATGTCGAGCACGAGGTCGAGGCCGCGCCCGCCCGTCAACTCGGCGACGGCCGCCACGAAATCCTCCTCGCGGTAATTGACGGCGCGGTCGGCGCCGAGCCGAAGGCACGCGGCGCACTTATCGGGCGAGCCGGCCGTCACGATCACGTGCGCGCCCGCCGCCTTCGCGAGCTGGATCGCGGTCGTGCCGATGCCGGACGACCCGCCATGGATCAGGATGGTCTCGCCGGCCTGCAATCGGCCGCGGTCGAAGACGTTGCTCCAGACCGTGAAGAAGGTCTCCGGCAGGGCGGCCGCCTCCACGCTCGTGAGAGGGTCCGGGACGGGCAGGCATTGCACCGCGGGTGCCGCGCAGAGCTCGGCATAGCCGCCGCCCGCGACGAGGGCGCAGACCCGCTCGCCGACCGCCGGGCTCGCGACCCCTGGCGCCGCCGCGACGACCCGGCCCGCGACCTCGAGGCCGGGAATGTCGGACGCGCCGGGCGGGGGATCGTATCGGCCCTGGCGCTGGAAGACGTCCGGCCGGTTCACGCCCGCGGCTTCCACCGCGATCACCACCTCGCCCGGGCCGGGTGTCGGCCGCGGCCGTGTCGTCGCCGCCAGGACCTCCGGGCCGCCCGGCCGCGTGATCTCGACCGCCCTCATCGTCTCGGCCATGCCGTCTCGCTCCTGTCCGGGGCGGCTCCTTAGGCGCTCGCCGACGCCGGGTCGACCGTGTCCTCCCCGAGGAACGCGCGCCGCATTCGCGCCTCGAGCGTCGCCATGACGGCGAGGCGCTCATCCTCGCTCATCCGAACCCAGCCCGTGATCTCGGCGGCCGTGCGGCCGCAGCCCTCGCAGAGCCCGGTTGCGGGATCGAGCAGGCAGACCTTGACGCAGGGGGACGAGATGCGGGCCATACGGCCCTATGTAACCCTGCGGCGGGCCGACGCCAGGGCCGGGTTGCCGGGCCTTTGCGGCGCATTGTAGCCGAGGGCGGGACGGCCCCGAGCGGCCTGGAGACGAACGTGGCCGTGCGCCTACCTTTCGACGACATTCGCGACCTCGTCGGCGGCATGCCGGCGATCCCGCGCGAGGCGCGGCCCGCCCGGCCCGGCCTCGGCCGGCTCGGCGAGCTCGCCGGCACGGTCGCGGCCATCCAGGGCCGGGCCCGACCGAGCGCCGAGCGCGCGCTCGTCTGCCTCTTCGTCGCGAGCCATGGGATCGCCTCCGGGCCCGACCGGATCGGGCAAGCGCGCGCGACCCTCGCGTCGTTCTCGGACGGGACCGCGCCGGCGAACGCCGCCTGCACGAACGCGGCGCTCGGCTTCCGGGCCTTCGAGCTCGCGCTCGACCTGCCGACGGGCGATATCGCCCGCGAGCCCGCCATGGACGAGCGCGCCTGCGTCGCCACCATGGCCTTCGGGATGGAGGCGGTCGCGGGCGGCGCGGACCTCCTGGCGCTGGGCGCCGCCGGACCCGACGCCGACCTCGCGGCGGGAGCCGTCGCGGCGGCGCTCACGGGCGAGCCGCCCGATTCCTGGTTGCCGCGCGGCGCGTTCACGGAGGACGAGGACGCCATCCGTCGCGCCCTCGCGCGCTCTGGAACGCGGGGCGGCGACCCGCTTGCGACCTTGGCCGAGCTCGGCGGACGCGATCTCGCGGCTCTCGCGGGCGCGATCCTGGCGGCCCGTCACGGGAGGGTGCCGGTCGTGCTCGACGGCTTCGCCGCGACGGTCGCGGCGGCGCTCCTTCAGGCGCTCGACCCGGCCGCGCTCGACCATTGCTTCGCCGGCCGGGCAGGACCGCATCCGGGCGAGGCGCGTCTGCTCGCGCGGCTCGGCCTCCCGCCGCTCCTGCCCGATTGGGGCATCGAGGCCCCGGGCGTCAGCGGCGCGCTCGCGCTCGGCCTCGTCAAGGCCGCGACCGCGGTCGCTGCGGGCTAGCCTCGCCAGATCACGCGACAGGACTCGGCCGGCGCGCCGGCTCGACCTCGACCGCCGGCAACGTGTCCATGACCCTGGCGGCCGGGAAGGTGACGATCACCTCCGTGCCCTCGCGCGGCTTCGACCGCAGCTGGAAGCCGCCGCCATGGAGGTCGATGAGCCCTTTCACGATGGGCAGGCCGAGGCCCGAGCCCTGCTCGGCCGTCTTGATGGCGAGCGAGCCGCGCCCGAAGGACGACATCACGACCGGGATCTCGTCCTCGGGGATGCCCGGGCCGGTGTCCTTCACGCTCACATATTGCCCGCCCGAGGAGGTCCATCCGACCTTCACGACGACCTCGCCGCCGGGCGGCGTGAACTTGATCGCGTTCGTGAGCACGTTGAGGACGATCTGCCGGACGGCGCGCTCGTCCGCCCAGAGCCTGGGCAGCGACGGATCGATCATCTCGCGGACCGTCTGGTTCTTCGCCGAGGCGCGCAGGTTCAGCATGTGCCGGCAATCGCCCACGATCCAGGCGAGCTGCACGGCCTCCTCCTGGAGGTCGTAGCGCCCGGCCTCGATGCGCGACAGCTCGAGGATCTCGTTCATGAGGCCGAGCAGGTGCTGGCCGCTGCCGTGGATGTCGCCCGAATATTCCTTGTAGGAGGCGTTCGCGTGCGGGCCGAAGACCTCGTTCTTCATCACCTCCGAGAAGCCGAGGATCGCGTTCAAGGGCGTGCGCAGCTCGTGGCTCATGGTAGCGAGGAAGCGCGATTTTGCGAGGTTCGCCTCCTCCGCGCGGCGGCGCGCCTCGTCCGAATTCGCCTTGGCCTGCTCGAGCTCGACGAAGATCGCGTCCTTCTCGGCCCGCGACTGGATAGTCGCGAAGGCGCTGCCGTAGAGCCGGTTCGCGAGGACCAGTAAGAAGACGAGCGCGGCCGCCGTCATGGCGAACAGGAGGATCGCGTTGAGGTCGCGCCCGGTCGCCATCGCGCCGAGCGTCACGACCCCGAGCGGCGCGACCCCGAGATATACGGCGAGCGGGATCGTCGCGGAGAGCATCGCCGTGAAGGCCGCGACCATCAGGACGACGAACAGCACGAAGCCGTTCGTTCCGCCCGGCACCTGGGTCAGCGACTGGATGGCGAGCGCCCAGGTAAGGCCCGAGATGAGCTGGGCGAGGGCGAAGCGCCGGCGCCAGTCGGCGAGGGGGGCTCGCTCGGCATCCTGCGTGAGGAAGCCCCGGGCGAGGCCGAGATTGGCGGCGAGAACCGCCGTCACGATCGCGAGCCAGCCGAGCGCGTGTGTCGGCCGGACCCAGAGCGAGCCGACCGCCGCCACCACGCCCGCGAGCACGAGGAGCAGCGGCGTCGAGGTCGTGTGGTAATGGGCGAAGAGCCGGACGAGCTCGTGCTCGTAGGCGCGCTCGAGTCCTGTCGAGGATGTCAGCCGCTCGCGCGCGCTGCGGATGTCCCGCGTCAACCGCCGCCGCTGAACGGACGCGGCCGTCCCGGGCTGGCGGCCCCGCTCGAGGGCCTCGGCTGTCAGCTCGACCATCGCGTACGCACACTCGGGGGAGCCCGGAGCGACGATCCGGGTGCCCCACTCTGGCCGGGAAGTGTTAACCCGGCCCTGACGATATCTCGCAAGCTCGCGTTCACCTTCGAGGCCGGGTGACCTCCCTCGACCGGATATTCGCCGTCGCGCTGATCGTGGCCCTCGCGGCCGCGCTCCTCTGGCTCGGGCGGGCGGAGGAGCGCCTTGCGGGCCCGGTCAGGGTGATCGACGGCGACACGCTCGCCTTCGGGGACCGGCGCATCAGGCTGCGCGGGCTCGACGCGCCCGAGCTCGACCAGACCTGCCAGCGCGCGGACGACACGGCCTATCGCTGCGGCGAGACCGCGCGCGACGCGCTGCGCCGCCTCGTGCGGACGGGTCCGGTCACCTGCCTGATCTCGGGACGCGACCGCTACGGACGGGGCCTCGCGCGCTGCGAGGCGTTTGGGACCGATCTCGGCGCGGCGCTCGTCCAGGCCGGGCTCGCGGTCGCCTATGGCGGTTACGCGGGCGAGGAGCAGGAGGCCAGAACGGCCCGGCGCGGGCTCTGGGCCGGGCGGTTCGAACGGCCCGACGCGTGGCGGCGCGAGCGCGGCCGGGATGTCCGGACCAGCCCGTGACGCTCGTTCCCATGACGCTCTTTCGACCGCGGCGAGGACCTTGGCCAAGCTCCCCTTGCGGCGGCGGAGCGGCTCGCCCATGACGGCCAGCCGAAAAGGACGCGCGAGGGACGCCCCCATGAAGCTCTACGTCATCCCGCGCGCGATCAATCCGCGCCGCGTGCTCTGGTTTCTCGCCGAGAAGGGGATGACGATCGAGACCGTGCCCCTCGACATGGGCAAGCTCGAGCACAAGGAGCCGGCCTATACGGCCATCAACCCGGCTCAGCGGGCGCCGGCGCTCGTGCTCGACGACGGCGCGGTCATCACGGAGTCGGTCGCGATCTGCCGCTATCTCGAGGAGATCCGGTCCGAGCCGCCGCTCTTCGGCGAGGGCGCGCTGGAGCGCGCGACGGTCGAGACCTGGAACCGCCGCGCCGAGTTCGAGCTGATGCTCCCGGTCGCCTTCACGTTCCGCCACTCGCATCCCTTCATGGCGTCCATGGAGGTGCCGCAGGTGCCCGAATGGGCGGAGGTGAGCCGCAGCAAGGTCGCGCCATTCCTCGAGGTCCTCGACCGCCATCTCGCAGACCGGACCTATCTCGCGGGTGACCGCTTCACGATCGCGGACATCACGGCGGCCTGCAGCCTCGATTTCATGCGCCTGCCGAAGATTCCTGTCCCGGACGGCCTCGACCATCTCCGCCGCTGGCGCGAGGAGGTCGGCCGGCGCCCGGGCGCCTCGGCCTGACGGGCGCGATGAGGCTGACCGTCATCGGCTGCGGCGACGCCTTCGGCTCGGGCGGCTGCGCCAACACCTGCTTCTGGATCGAGGCGGAGGGCCTGACCTTCGCACTCGATTTCGGCGCGACCTCGCTCGTCGAGCTGAAGCGGCGCGGCCTCGACCCGCGGCGGCTCGACGCGATCGTGCTGAGCCACCTGCATGGCGACCATTACGGCGGGCTGCCCTTCCTGATGCTCGACGCGCAGTTCGATTGCGACCGGCGGCGGCCGCTGACCGTGGTCGGGCCGGTCGGCACGGCCGAGCGGCTGAGGGCCGCCCAGGAGGCCTTCTTCCCCGGGACGGCCGGGATGGACTGGCATTTCCCCTTCACGGTCGTGGACCTGCCCTGCGACACGCTCCACCAGCACGGGCCGCTCGCGATCGAGACACACGAGGTGTTCCATCCCTCCGGCGCGCCGGCGACGGGAGTGCGCATCCGCGCCGGGGGACGGCTCCTCGCCTTCTCGGGCGATTCCTCCTGGGTGGACAACCTGCGCCGGGTCGCCAAGGGCGCGGATCTCTACATCGCCGAATGCTTCAAGCCCGCCGGCGCGCCCGTCTACCACATGGATTTCGAGACCCTTCAACGAGAACGGGCGAGCCTCGGGGCCCGGCGGATCATGCTGACCCATATGAGCCCCGCGATGCTCGACCGCACGGACGAGGCCCGCGCCGCGGGCTATCTCGTGGCGCATGACGGCCTCGTCGTCGAC
>JAFAPJ010000450.1 GCA_019247255.1 Methylobacteriaceae bacterium
TCCAGCGCCTCGCGCAGGTCGACGGTCTGGACCCCGTCCTCGGGCGGCGGTTCGACCGGCTTCGTCATGACCTCTCGCCTTCGGGACCGGTTCGCGCCGATTCGGGCGCGCCGCCATCCCCTATCCTAGCAGAGGCCGAGGGGCGTCCGGTCGCCAGCGCGACGAAACGCGCGCGTTCGCCGCCTTCCCGGACGTAGCGCTCGCCGCCTGCATGCGCCTCGAGGAAATGCGCGGTGAGGCGGAAGCCCGCCGCGAGCTCGGCGGCCGCCGGCGCCGCCTCGCCCGGCTCGGCCAGGAAGGCGGGAAGCGGCAGGAGCCGGTCGCGCCAGGGCTCGCCCGGGAGGCGCCCGACCGCGCGCCCGCTCTTCGGCGACACGTAGGCGAGGTCGACGGTCGCGCCCGTCGCCGCGCAGGCCGAAAGATCCAGGCCGAAGCCGAGCTCGGCGAGGAGCACGAGCTCGAACCGGACGAAGAGCGCGGGCGCCGCGCTCGCGTCGGCGAGATGATCCGCCAGGAGCTCCGCGGTCTCGAAGAGGGCGGGATGAGGATCGCGCTCGGGGAGGAGCCGCAGGGCCGCCGCGAGGGCCGCGAGACCGGCGAGCGCCAGCGGCGAGGCGATGAGCGCCGCGGCCCGCGAGATCTCGGGCTCGACCGTATAGGTGCCGAGCTGCTCGTCGAGCCGGGCCCGCCAGGCCGCCTGCACCCGGTTGCCGGGCTGGAGCACGGGCGCGAGCCGGCGCGAACGCGCCCCGTGGACGAGGCCGAGATGGCGCCCATGGGCGCGCGTCATCAGCTCGACGAGCGCGGCGCTCTCGCCATGCGCCCGCAGGCCGATCACGAGCCCGTCATCCGTCCAGTTCACCAGTTAACTCTCTCCTCAGCCGACGCCGGTCAAACCCCGCTTGGCGCGTTAAGGGTTCGTTGACCATCGCCGAGGGGCGGCGCTAATCCATCCCTGCGGCGTTTGAACTGGACCCTGTCTCGATGACCTCGATCACCCGGTCGCGCCTGTATGCCTGTGCCTGCGCCCTCGTCTGCCTCGGCCTCGCGGTGAGCCCCGCCCAGGCCGAAGGTCTGGGGTTCATCGACGCGATCCGCAACGCGCTTTTCGGCAAGCCGATCCCCGAGCCCAAGCAGCCGACCTATTCATCGCTGCCGCGCGAACGGCTCTCGCCCGTCCGGCCCGCCTCGCCCTCGGGCCGCGGCTTCGAGGTGCTGCGGGCGGGCGGCTCGGCCGCCCCGATCACGCCGATCAGGTCGGGTGCCACGGCGGCTCTGCGCGGCACCGGGACGGCCTGCGTCCGGCTCTGCGACGGCTACGTGTTCCCCATGAGCCCGATGCGCTCCGCCGCGGACGCCCCCGCGCTGCAGGCCGCCTGCGCGGCCTCCTGCCCCGGCACCCCGACGAGCCTCTTTCGGCTCAGCGGCGGCGCCTCCGTGTCGAAGCCCGACCGGGCGCGCTCGGTGGAGGACGGGACGCTCTACCGCGCGCTGAAGACCGCCTTCCTGTTCCGCCGCGAGCACGTCGCCTCCTGCTCCTGCCAGGGACCGGACAACATCGCGGCCCGCACGCCCATCCTCGCCGACCCGACGCTGCGGCGCGGGGACATCGTGGTGAGCGCGACCGGCCACGCCCGCGTCTTCGCCGGGACGACGACCGCCCGGCACGACCCGCGCGACTTCCAGGGCTTCAAGGGCAACCCGGCGCTGACCCGCACGGCGCAGCGCGACCTCGACCGCGTCATGGGCGTGTCGCTCAAGGAGGCGCGCGCCCGCGAGGTCGAGCAGCGCTTCAAGGTCGTCCAGCTCGAAACGCCGACGGTGCCCGCCACGACGGCCCGGGCCGAGCCCGCGATCGCCCGCGCCTACCTGCAGCCCGCCGCGGCCCCGGCCGGCACGGCGCCGGGGGTGCGGGCCTTCACGGTCGTGTCCGGCGGGACGGCGGCGATCCGCCCGGTCTCCGCTTCCGCCTCGGCGTCGGGGCCCGCGATCTACGTGATCCGGTGAGACGACGCCCCGCGGGTCGGAGGGTGCGCACCGAGCGATCGGCCTGATCGCAACACGCTCGACATTCGGTCTGGCGTTGCTCCGGCATATCGCCGACCATCGCTCATGCAGACTTCTTCTCGGCGCGCGCTCCTGCGGGGAACGGCAGCGCTCTCCGCATCGCGGGTCCTCGCGCCGACCCCGGCCGAGGCTCGACGGAGGCTGGATCAGAACTACGGAGATATGGCGAACATCTCCGACATCGACCCCGACGGCGATGGTCTGGTCGATGTCGTTCCGCGCATGGCCGAGATCCGGAGGGACTCGCCGTCCCGTCCCTTTCTCGCGGCCCCCGGCACCTACCGATGCGGCTCACCGCTGCCGGTTCTCGGCGAAGCGCCTCTCTCGATCTACGGCGTCGGGTCGAACGGGGCCGGACCTGCGACCTACGACTACAAACACTCCGTCCTATTCGTCCCGAGCTTCGCTGAAGGGGACCTGTTTGCGGTCAGCACTCCGTTTCCGTGCTGGTTCGAGAATTTTCGGATCGAGCCCGAACCGCAGTATCGGCCCGGCGTCGGCGCAGGCATTCACGTGCGAGGAACGCCGGCCGCGACGAACGCCAACACCGTGTTCCGGAACGTCGCTGTCGTCGCGAAGGATATCGGGATCAGGCAGGTCCAAGCGACGGGACATCTCCTCGAACATTGCTATTTCGAGGGTTGGCGCAGTGCCGGCATCCTGAACGAAACGTCGTCGCAGCACGAAGGCAACCCGGGCTGGTACACGCACAACAGGTTCTTCGGCAATGCCGGGAACCCCGCCGCGATAGCGGATCGCGGCCCCTGCCTCCTGACCGAGACCGGGTACGCGAGGATCTCGGAAAATCTCATCGTCGGTGGACGGGTCGGTATTCACGTCGCGATCAAGAACCGGCCCGGCGGCGCACCCTTGATCTCTGGAAACTGGATCGAGGACCAGTGGGAATACGGGATCCTGGTCGAAAGCCTGGATGGTCAGCCTTGCTCCATGCTGGCGATCGAAGCCAACGAGCTTTCGGTGATCGAGGCGCGCCCCAGCTTCACGGCGTCGATCTGCTTGAGGGAGCGCACCGACGGTCGATGGCTGAAGCAGTTTGCGATCCGAGCGAACACGATCAGGAACAATCTCTCCAACTCGAACGGCAAGTTCATCTGGGTTCAGGCTGGCCTAGGCGGAAAAATTCACGACAACTCGTTGAACAATCTATCTGCCGGTCCACGCATGGGTGTCCAGCTCACCGGCTCCGCTACGAACGACGCGCTGGCCCCGCCGATCGAGGCGACAGGCAATCAGTTCCTCTCCGAGAGCGGCAGGGGCTTCACTTACCTGTACTCGGTCGCCGACGGCATCGCCCGGATCGAGCACAAGCAGGGCGTGACGGTCGCAGATCTCACCGCGAAGATCACGTCGCCCGCGGACGGGTCCGAGGTCTACGTGCTCGACGGCAAGGCCCGGTCGACGCCCATCTCAGGCGGCGGGACGGGCACTCTGGCTCGTCGGGTGGACGGGGCCTGGGTGGGCACGTGAATGAGCATGGCCGACATGCGCACCGGCCGGCGACCCGACGGCGACGCCCGCGGCTCGCGCAGGCACAGGCACAAGGAGAGGCTTCGAAGTCCGGCTCGGCATCGGGATGAGGCGCGATCCGCCGGCCTCTGCTGCCCACCTCCGCAGCCCGCGGCGGCTCCGGCCGGCACGGCGGCGGGCATCAGGGCCTTCACGGCCGTGTCCGGCGGGACGGCGGCGATCCGCCCGGTCTCCGCCTCGGGTTCCGGCGGGCCGGCGATCTACGTGATCCGGTGAGGCGATGCGGTCGAGCGCCGCTCGGTCCAGGTCGATTGCAGCTCCTCAGAGCGCTCCGAAAAGGCAAATGTAACGCGGAATGCCAAGCTACAAAGTTTGTAACCGACGGTGCGGGGTCGCGATCGTAGCTGTCACGTCCGCTCATGCTGTCCACTCGGGCTGTACTTAGAACGGGATATCGTCGTCCAGATCGCTCCTGCGGTTGCGCGAGGAGGGCGTGCTCCGGACGCCGGGTTGAGGCGAAGTTGCGGGGGCAGCCAAGGCCTTGGGTGGAGGCGCTAGCCGCTTCTGAGCCCTCTCCTCGCTTTCCTTGTCATGGCCGATCAACGCCATAATCTGTGTCACTGCCGCCTGGCCTTCGGCCGCTATGGTGGTTGCAGCGGCGATGGTGACAATGATGGCCGACAGGCACGCCATGGTTTTTGCGAAGCTTAGCCGCTGATCGCCAAGCGCGGCAGTTAGCTGGTCCAGCTTGTCCCAAAGGCGCTTCTTGCGCTCGGCATCCATCTCAGACTTGTCGACTAAGTCGCGGATACGGCCCACATAATGCTCGATCTTGGTGCGTGTGGTGCCAGTTAGCAGCACAGAATAGGGATGACGCTCCCCTCGCTGCCGAATGCGGATGCGTGCAACCTCACCCTGAACTTTAAGGCTGAAGCGCGCAAACTCAGCCGAGAAGCCATTTTCGAAGTGCGCATCATAGCCGATATTTGGAATCCGACATTCCTGGGCCACTGCAGCCACGGCGACCATGTACTGTTCGCGCACGCTGTCGTTGAATTCAGCTCTTGTTTCGCTATTTATCATCCTGAGCATATTGCTCTGACATATTCTTTCAAACTCCACGAAGCAACGTTCGTCATCAGCAGGCAGTGACGAATATTCTTCTTCAGAAATCAGCGCGAAATTCATTGTTAAATGCCCGAGGTGCGTTGTAGCAATCAGTTTGGGCGATCGGAAATTTACAATCTCAATCTGGATCGCGGTAGCCGGCTGATTAGCCTGAGATCGGAACTGACCGCCTGCCTCTTGGACTCGGCCATGCGTCAACTCGTTTGAAGTGAGCCTCTGCATAGCATTACTCTGGAGCGGAGCAATACAATCTTGAACAAAGGCCACGCCCAGCTCTGCTTTGAATGGTTAGAAATTCCCTCTTCATATTCGCCGAGCAAGCCGCCAAAACGGCAGCACGATTTCACGCTCCCATAGCTCGCTGATATGCCAGAGACCAGACCCGGCCACCCTCTCACCCCTTCGGGTATTCCAGCCCCATCTCGCGGTAGCGGGCCGGGTCGTCCGCCCAGTTCTCGCGCACCTTCACGTGCAGGAAGAGGTGGACGGGCTGCTCGGCGATCTCGGCGATGTCGCGGCGCGCCGCCTGGCCAATCGCCTTGATGGTCTGGCCGCCGCGTCCGAGCACGATCATGCGCTGGCTCTCGCGGGCGACGAAGATCGTCTGCTCGATACGGGCCGAGCCGTCCGGCCGCTCCTGCCAGCTGTCCGTCTCGACGGTCGACTGGTAGGGCAGCTCCTCGTGGAGCCGCTCGTAGATCTTCTCGCGGGTGATCTCGGCCGCGAGGAGCCGCAACGGCGCGTCCGAGACCTGGTCCTCGGGATAGAGCCAGGGCCCCTCGGGCATCAGGGCCGCGAGCCCGGTCCGCAGGTCCTCGACGCCGTCGCCGGTCAGCGCCGAAACCATGTAGGTGCGGTCGAACGGCACGGCCCCGTTCGCCGCGGCCGCGAGCCCGAGGAGGGCGGAGCGCTCGACGAGATCGATCTTGTTCAGGATGAGGAGCTTCGGCCGCCTGACGTCCGGCAGCTTGCCGAGGATCGCGTGCGCCTCCTCGTCGATGCCGCGCCGCGCGTCGAGGAGCAGCGCGACGGCGTCCGCGTCGCCCGCGCCGCTCCAGGCCGAGGTGACCATCGCGCGGTCGAGCCTGCGGCGCGGCGGGAAGATGCCGGGCGTGTCGACCAGGATGATCTGCGCCGGGCCGACCATCGCGATGCCGCGCACCAGCGCCCGGGTCGTCTGGACCTTCCGTGAGACGATCGAGACCTTGGAGCCGACGAGGCTGTTGAGCAGAGTCGACTTGCCGGCGTTCGGCGCGCCGATGAGCGCGACGAAGCCCGCGCGGGTCGGCTCGGCCGAGCCCGCCGCGGGGGCACCCGGCACCGGGGCGCCCGGCACGGGGCCGGCGGGGACGTCATCCGGCATGGGCGTGCTCCGGGGTGAGCGCGGGCGCGGCGGCCTCGGTCCAGACGCCCTCGCGGAGCAGCATGGCTCGGGCGGCGTCGCGCTCGGCCTCGCGCTTCGAGCGTCCCGTCCCGCTCGCGGGGTCCTGACCCGTCACCTCGGCACGGATCGCGAAGCGGGGCGCATGGTCGGGGCCGGATCGGTCGAGGAGCACGTAGCGGGGCGTCGGCAGGCCGCGGCCCTGCGCCCATTCCTGGAGCGCGGTCTTCGGGTCCTGGGCGGGCTGGCGCGGCGCGCGCACGGCCTCCGCCATCGAGCGCTCGACGAGCGCGCGCGCGACCGGAAAGCCGCCGTCGAGATAGACGGCGCCGAGCACCGCCTCGGCGGCGTCCGCCAGGATCGCGACGTTGCGCCGTCCGCCCGAGCGGTTCTCGCCGGAGCCGAGATGGAGATACGGCCCGAGCCCCCAGCGCTCGGCGAGCGCCGCGCAGGCCTCGCGGCGGACGAGCTCGGAGAGGCGATGCGACAGCTCGCCCTCGGTCGCGGACGGGAAGGTCGCGTGGAGCATCTCGGCGACCGCGAGGCCGAGCACCCGGTCGCCCAGGAACTCGAGCCGCTGGTTGGAGCGGTTCGGGTCGCCCGCGGCCGCGCTCACATGCGTCAGCGCGCGCTCGAGCAGGTCGGGCGAGCCGAACCGGTGCCCGAGCCGGGCCTCGAGATCGGTTCGGTCCGTCTTGCGCCGGGCCACGGGCTCAGCGGATCGGGTTGAAGATCCGGTTCCAGCGCACCGTCTGCGGCCATTCCCAGACCCTCCAGGCCGAGGCGTGCTCGTCGATGGAGAAGAAGATCACCTCGGCGCGCCCGACGAAGTTCTCGAACGGCACGTAGCCGACGGCGGATTCGTCGCGCGAATCCTGCGAGTTGTCGCGGTTGTCGCCCATCATGAAGAACTTGCCCGGCGGCACCGTGTAGACGTAGGTGTTGTCCCAATACCCGTTGTCGCCGTCGCGCTCGATGATCCGGTGCGACACGCCGTTCGGCAAGGTCTCCATGTATTGCGGCACGGCGATCGGCCGGTTGTAGGCGTCCGTCGTCTGGTAATCCTCGATGCGCTTGCGCTCGACCGCCTTGCCGTTGATGTGCAGGATGCCGTCGACCATCTGGATCTTGTCGCCCGGCAGACCGATCACGCGCTTGATGTAGTCCGTCGTGCCGTCGCTCGGCAGCTTGAACACCGCGATGTCGCCGCGCTTCGGCTCGGAGGCCCAGACCCGCCCGTTGAGGATGGGCGGGCTGAACGGGATCGAGTGGCGCGAATAGCCGTAGGTGTATTTCGAGACGAAGAGGTAGTCGCCGATGAGAAGCGTCGGGATGAGCGAGCCCGACGGGATGTTGAAGGGTTGGAACAGGAGGGTGCGGACGACGAGCGCGATCAGCAGCGCCTGGACCACGACCTTGACGGTCTCGAGGATGCCGCCCTCGTCCTTCTTCCTGCTGCCGATCTGGGAGCCGGTCTCGACCCGAGCCATCGCCTGTCCTCCGGCCGAGGCGCGAGCCCCGGGGCCGCGCGAGCCAGCCGGCGCTCTAGACCAACGGTCCGGGGCCCGCAATGCGACCCGTCAGGGCCGCTGCACCGCCTCGATCACGACGAAAGCCTGGGCGATCGGGGGGTCGTCGGTCAACGACACGTGGACCACAGCCTCGTGGCCGGACGGCGTCATCCGGCGCAGCCGCTCGAGCGCCCCGCCCGAGAGGCGCAGCACCGGCTTGCCGCCCGGCAGGTTCGCGACCTCCATGTCGCGCCAGAATACGCCCGCCCGCATGCCGGTCCCGAGCGCCTTGGAGCAGGCCTCCTTGGCGGCGAAGCGGCGCGCATAGGACGCGGCGCGGGTCGCGCGGCGGTCGCAGGTCGCCTGCTCGCCCGGGGTGAAGACCCGCGCAGTGAAGCGATCGCCGAAGCGCTCGAGCGAGCGCTCGATCCGGGTGATGTCGCAGAGGTCGGATCCGATCCCGAGGATCATGCCGCGACCGAGTTCGGCGTCCGCCCGCGCTCCATCGCGGCCCGCATGGCCCGCACCGCGTCGCCGAGCCCGACGAAGATCGCGGCCGAGACGAGCGCGTGGCCGATATTCAGCTCGACGATCTCGGGGATCGCGGCGACGACCCCGACATTCTCCTCCGTCAGCCCGTGACCCGCATGGATCTCGAGGCCGAGGGACGCGCCATGCGCGGCCGCCGCCGCGACCCGGGCGAGCTCGGCGCGGACCCGCTCGTCCTCGCCCGCGAGCACCGCTTCCGCATAGGCGCCCGTATGAAGCTCGACGACGGGCGCACCGAGGGCGCGGGCCGCCTCCATGACGGCCGGCTCGGGCTCGACGAGCAGCGAGACGCGGATGCCGGCCTCGCCGAGCCGCGCGATGATAGGCGCGAGCCGCGCCCGCCCGCCCGCGACGTCGAGCCCGCCCTCCGTCGTGCGCTCCTCGCGCCGCTCGGGCACGAGGCAGACGGCGTGCGGCCGCACGCGGATCGCCATCTCGACCATCTCGTCGGTCGCCGCGATCTCGAAGTTGAGCGGCGTCAGGATCTGGCGCTTCAGCCGCTCGATGTCCTCGTCGCGGATGTGGCGTCGGTCCTCGCGCAGATGCGCCGTGATGCCGTCCGCCCCCGCCATGATGGCTTCGTGCGCCGCCCGGCAGGGGTCGGGGTAGAAGCCGCCGCGGGCGTTGCGCACCGTCGCGACGTGGTCGACGTTGACGCCGAGGCGCAGCGGCCGTGCGCTCGCGATCGCTGCGCTCACCGGTCGTTGTCCGTCGTCAGGCTCTCGGGCCGGATGCCCTCGTCCGGGCGGCCCTCGCGTCCCGCCGCCGAGCGGGCGGCGTCGAGCGCGCGGCCGAGATGGTCGGCGGAGGCGCCGGCCGCGGGTCCGAGCCGGTCGGCGGCGGATTTCGCCGCCTCGATGAGCGCGACGAGATGCGCGAGGTCGTGTGTCGAGGGCATGGGCCTGTGTAACCCGGCCTCCCCCGCCCTGGCGAGGCGCGAGGTGCCGCGCCGCCCTGGACTCATTTCCGGACGATGGGCTCCATGCCGCTCTCGCCGATGGCGGTCGTGGCGGCCGGGGAGGCGAGGAAGTCGATGAGCTCGCGGGAAGCTGCCGGGTGCCGGCTCGTCGCCACGATCCCGGCCGAGAAGATCGTCACGGACTGGACCTCGTCGGGGATCGGTCCCAGGAGTTCGAGGCCGTGAACCGGCTTCAGCTCGCTGATCTGCTGGAAGCCGAGCTCGGCATCGCCTCGGGCCACGACCTCGCCGACCGGCTCGGCCGGGACCCTGCGGGCCTTGCCGGCCATCCGCTCCTCGATGCCGAGCCGCTTGAATAGCTCCTTCTCGATGTAGACGCCGCTCGCGCTGTCCGAATAGGCGACGCTGCGCGCGGCGAGCAGAGCCGCCTTCAGCCCATCCACCGTCGAGACGTCCGCATGGGGCGCGCCTTGCCGGACCGCCGCCCCGATCAGGGATCGGGCGAGATCGACCCGGCTGCCCGGCACGAGCTTGCCGGCCGTCGCGAGGTCGCCGAGCGCGTAGCCCACCATGATGACGACGTCGATCGGTTCGCCGCGAGCGAGGCGCTGCGGCACCGCGTTCGGCGTCGTGCCCATCGAGGGTCCGCGCTCGACGATGACGCGGTGGCCCGTCCGCCGCTCGAAATCCGGCGCGAGGCTCGCGAAGGCGGCCGCGAGACCGCCCGAGGTGACGACCCGCAGCTCGTCCGCCCGGGCGATCCCGGAGACGCACCAGGCGACGAGCCAGAGACCGGCGGTCCCGAGAGCGAGGAATCGGCGCATGGTCGCGATCTCGATGGTGAAGGATGCGAAAAGGCGCTTGCCGGACCCGAAGCTCAGGCCGGTCGGGTCGCCGTCTGCAGCGGCTGCGCGGCTCGCTGCCGGTAGATGACCAGGGTCGCGACGAGGCCGCAGGCTCCCCCGAACGCCATCCACAGGCCGGGCGCCGCCTTGTTGCC
>JAFAPJ010000605.1 GCA_019247255.1 Methylobacteriaceae bacterium
CGCAAGGGGGAGGGGAGCGCTCGCGCCCGGGCTTTCCCCTTGCGTCCGGGCCTCCTTTCGCCTATCTGCCCCGCATCCCACACGCGGATTACGGCCTCATGCCCGAATGAGGCGTCCGGTGCCGGCTCGCCAGAGCCGGCCGATCGCTCCGCGGCGGATTGAACCGGAGAACACGATGGCCCTTCCCGATTTCTCGATGCGCCAGCTCCTCGAGGCCGGCGCCCATTTCGGTCACCAGTCGCACCGCTGGAACCCGAAGATGTCGCAGTTCATCTTCGGCACCCGCAACAACATCCACATCATCGACCTCGCCCAGACGGTGCCGATGCTGCACCGCGCCCTGCAGGCGGTGTCCGACACGGTGGCGGGCGGCGGCCGCGTGCTCTTCGTCGGCACCAAGCGGCAGGCCTCGGACGCGGTCGCGGAGGCCGCGCGGCGCTCGGCGCAGTACTTCGTCAACTCGCGCTGGCTCGGCGGCATGCTGACCAACTGGAAGACGATCTCGGCCTCGATCAACCGGCTGCGCACGCTTGAGGAGACGCTGCAGGTTGGCGGCCCCGGCCTCACCAAGAAGGAGCGCCTGATGCTCTCCCGCGAGAAGGAGAAGCTTGAAAAGGCTCTCGGCGGGATCAAGGACATGGGCGGCGTGCCCGACCTTCTGTTCGTGATCGACACGAACAAGGAGGCGCTCGCCATCAAGGAGGCGGGCCGGCTCGGCATCCCGGTTGCCGCGATCGTCGACACGAACTGCAACCCGGACGGAATCGCCTTCCCGGTTCCTGCGAACGACGACGCGGGCCGCGCCATCCAGCTCTATTGCGAGCTCGTGGCACGCGCGGCGATCGACGGGATCGGGCGGAGCCAGGGCGACGTCGGGATCGATATCGGGGCGTCCGAGACGCCCTTCGTCGAGGAGCTTCCGGCCGCGAACCTCAACGAGGCTCCGGCTGCCCCGGCGGCATCGGAAGAGCCGACCGAAGCCTCCGCCCCGGCCGCGCCCGCTGAGCCGACCGAGGCCTTCGAGATCCTGGCGGCGCCGCGCGGCGCGCCCGACGATCTCACCAAGCTCACGGGCGTCGGGCCGCAGCTCGCCACCAAGCTGAACGACGCCGGCATCTTCCATTTCTGGCAGATCGGCGCGATGAGCCCGGACGATGTCGCCAAGCTCGACCAGGACCTCAAGCTCAACGGCCGAATCGGTCGCGACAACTGGATCAGCCAGGCCCGCGCCCTGATCGAAGCCGCCTGACCGTCGAGACGTCCCGCCCGGCTTCCGGGCGCTTCTGAGACCGACAACAAGCCAAGCGAAGCCGGCCATGAGCCGGCTTCCGCGCACATGGAGACGACGATGGCTGCGGTGAGCGCCGCGATGGTGAAGGAGCTGCGCGAGAAGACCGGCGCAGGCATGATGGATTGCAAGTCCGCCCTCGGCGAGACGGCCGGCGACATCGAGGCGGCGGTCGACTGGCTGCGCAAGAAGGGGCTGGCGAAGGCCGCCAAGAAGGCGGGTCGCACGGCGGCCGAGGGGCTGATCGCGGTCGAGAGCCCCGGGCATTCGGGCGTGATCCTCGAGGTCAACATCGAGACGGACTTCGCGGCCCGCAACGCCGACTTCCAGGCTTTCGCGCGCGAGACGGCCAAGCTCGCGCTCAACACCAACGGAACGTTGGAGGCCGTCGAGGCGGCGCACTTCCCGGGTTCGTCGACGACCGTCAAGGACAAGCTGCCGGAGCTCATCGCGACGATCGGCGAGAACATGTCGCTCCGTCGCGTGGCGAAGCTCACGGTCGGCAGGGGCTACGTCGCAAGCTATGTCCACACGCCGATCAGCGAAGGCCTCGGCCGCCTCGGCGTGCTCGTCGCGCTCGAATCGGAGGGCGACGTCGCTGCGCTCGCGACCCTCGGCGGCCAGATCGCCAAACATGTGGCGGCCATGAACCCGGCGGCGGTCGATGCCTCGGGCGTGGACGCCGCCACCATCGAGCGCGAGAGCGCGATCCTTCGGGAGAAGAACGCCGGCAAGCCGGACCACGTCCTCGCCAAGATCGTCGAGAGCGGGCTCAAGTCCTTCTACAAGGAGAACACTCTCCTCGATCAGGCGTCCGTCATCCCTGACCACGCCGGCAAGACGTTCACGCAACTGCTCAAGGAGGCCGAGGGCAAGCTCGGCAAGCCCGTCGCTCTCAAGGGCTTCGTCCGCTACGCCCTCGGCGAGGGTATCGAGAAGGAAGAAACCGATTTCGCGGCCGAAGTCGCGGCGCAATCGGGCGTCGGGCGTAAGCCCGGCGAGGACAAGCCGACGGCGTGAGACGAGGGCGGCGCGAGCCGCCCGTTTTGCAGGCGCACGCGGCGGAACGAAGAGGCTGGCGGTGGCGGCACAGTTGCGGCGCGTCCTGGTGAAGCTGTCCGGCGAGGCGCTCGCGGCGGCGGATGGGTATTGGCTGTCCGCGCAGACGCTCGCGAGCCTCGCGAGCGACATCGCCGAGACGACCCGCGCCGGCTTCGAGATCGCTGTCGTGGTCGGCGGCGGAAACGTCATCCGGGGCTCCCGGATGGCGCAGGCCGGCTGGATCGACCGTCCGACCGCGGATTCGATGGGCATGCTGGCGACCGTCATGAACTCGCTCGCGCTCGAGACGGCGCTGAACGCGGCCGGCGTCTCGGCCCGGACCATGTCCGCCGTCTCGATGCCGACGATCTGCGAGACCTATGCGCGCCAGCCAGCGCTTCACCATCTCGCCCGCGGCCAGGTCGTCGTCCTGGCGGGCGGCACCGGCAACCCCTTCTTCACCACGGACACCGCGGCCGTGCTCCGCGCGGCCGAGCTCGGCTGCGGCGCCGTGCTCAAGGCGACGCAGGTCGACGGCGTCTATTCGGCCGACCCAAAATCCGACCCGCATGCAACGCGCTTCGACCGGCTCACCCATGACGAGGCGATCGCGCGCGACCTGAAGATCATGGACACGGCGGCCTTCGCGCTCGCGCGCGAGAGCCGGCTCACGGTGATCGTCGGCTCCGTCCATGCGCCGAGCTCCATCCACGGCATCCTGTCCGGCGCGTCCCCTTCGACGGCCGTCGCCCCTTGAAGCCGCGGGTCCCCGGGCGTAAGCGCGATCCTCTTCCGACACGAGACCGACGATGGCTGTGACGACGTTTGACGTCAGCGAGATCAAGCGCCGAATGCAGGGCGCCGTGGCGTCGCTGAAGCAGGATCTCGGAAGCCTGCGGACCGGCAGGGCGACGCCGAGCCTCCTCGATCCCATCCAGGTCGACGCCTACGGCGCCGCGATGTCGATGGCGCAGGTCGCGACGATCAGCGTGCCGGAGCCCCGGCTCCTGTCCGTGCAGGTCTGGGACCGGAGCATGGTGAGCGCGGTCGAGAAGGCGATCCGCGAATCCGATCTCGGCCTCAACCCGCAGACGGAAGGGCAGACGATCCGCCTGCGCATCCCCGAGATGAACGAGCAGCGCCGGCGCGAGATGGTCAAGGTCGCGCATAAATACGCCGAAGAGGCTCGGGTCGCGGTCCGGCACGTGCGCCGCGACGGGCTCGACCTACTAAAGAAGCTCGAGAAGGATGGGCACCTGAGCGAAGACGACGGCAAGCGGCATGCCGCCGAGGTGCAGAAAGCGACGGACGCGGCCGTAGCCGAGGTCGACACGGTGACCGCCGCAAAGGAAAAGGAAATCATGCACGTCTAAGGTTCGTGCCGACTGGCCGGACGCCGCATGCCGCTCGAAACCAAATCCCTCGCGCTCGCGGTCACGGCCCCCGCGCCGACGCCGAGCGCCATCCCTCGGCATGTCGCGATCATCATGGACGGCAATGGTCGCTGGGCGGCCCGGCGCGGACTTCCTCGCCTCGAAGGGCATCGGCGCGGCGTCGAGGCGGTTCGCCGGGCGGTGCGGGTCTCAAGCGACCTCGGGGTCGGCTATCTTACGGTCTACGGCTTCTCGTCCGAGAACTGGCGTCGCCCGCCCGACGAGATCGAGGACCTGTTCGGGCTGCTCAAGCGCTTCATCCGCAACGATCTCGCCGACCTGCACGCATCCAACGTGCGGGTGCGGGTGATCGGCGACCGCGACGGCCTCGCGACCGACCTGCGCGAGCTCATCGCCGAGGCCGAGGAGGTGACGCGCCTCAATACCGGCCTCGTCCTCGTGATCGCCTTCAATTACGGCGGCCGGCAGGAGATCGTGCGCGCCGTCCAGGAGCTCGCCAGGCAGGTCATGGCGGGCGAGCTCTCGCCCGAGGAGATCGACATGGCGCGGATCTGCGACCATCTCGACACGCGGGGCATCCCGGATCCCGACCTCGTCATCCGCACTTCGGGCGAGATGCGCGTGTCGAACTTCCTGCCCTGGCAGACAGCCTATTCCGAGTTCGTCTTCCTGCCGGACCTCTGGCCGGATTTCGACGACCGCGCCTTCCGGGCCGCCATCGACCTCTTCGCCAGCCGCGATCGCCGTTTCGGCGGCCGGGGCGTGCAGGCGGTCTGACATGCCGGGGCCCGGCCTCGACCGGGGCCGGGAGCTCCGGCTGAGAACGTTGTCGGGCGCGCTCCTCGCGGCGCTCGCGCTTCTCGCGACCTGGTGGGGCGGCATGCCGTTCGCGCTGCTCTGGCTCGCCGGAGGCGTTGCGGTCGCGGCGGAGTGGTACGCGATGGCGCGCGTCGAGCCGCGCCGGCTGCTTCTCGGGCTCGCATCGACGGGGCTCGCGGTGATGGCCGGGTGCGATCTCGCGGGCGCCGGGCCATGGCCGATCCTCGCGATCGGCGCGGCGACCTGCGTCCTCGTCGCGCTCCTCGGCCGTGCCCGCCGGGATCGGGTCTGGGGCCTCGGCGGCTTCGCCTACGCGGCGGCGCTCGCGCTCGTGCCGCCGGCCGTCCGCGACCGTCCGGAGCTCGGGGCTGCGGCGATCCTGTGGATGTTCGCCGTCGTCTGGACCACGGATATTGCGGCCTTCTTCGCCGGACGCCGGCTCGGCGGACCGAAGCTTTGGCCGGCGGTCAGCCCGGGCAAGACCTGGTCGGGCGGGCTCGGTGGGCTGCTCGCGGCGACGGCCGTCGCGACCGGCCTCGCCGCTTATCTTGCGGGCCCGGCCGGCCCGCCGGGCGGCTGGTTCGGGGTCGCGCTCGCCTCGGCCGTCGCGTCGGTCGCGAGTCAGGCGGGCGACCTCGCGGAATCCGCGATGAAGCGGCGCTTCGCCGTGAAGGATTCGGGGGGGCTCATCCCCGGCCACGGAGGCGTGATGGATCGGCTCGACGGCTTCGCCGCGGTGGCCATCCTGTGCGGGATCGCCCTCGTGGGGGCGCGCGGGGTTGGGCTTTAACGCGAGGGTTCATGTCGGAACGCGTCACGTTACTCGGAGCCACGGGCTCGGTCGGCCGATCGACGGTCGAGGTGCTGCGCCAGCACCGCGATCGCTTCGAGGTCGCGGCCGTGGTGGCCGGCGGCAACGCGGAGGGACTCGCCGCGCTCGCACGCGAATTCAGCGCCGGCTTCGCGGCCCTTGCGGATCCGGCCAAGGGTCCGGCGCTCCGCGAGGCGCTCGCGGGCAGCGGCATCGACTCCGGGGCGGGACCCGCGGCCGTGAAGGAGGCGGCGCAGCGCGAGGCCG
>JAFAPJ010000003.1 GCA_019247255.1 Methylobacteriaceae bacterium
GGCACGGTGCCGCTGCTCTTGACCGTGCTCAGCCTCGAGATGGGCATCGCGGTCATCGTCGAGGCGATGCTGTCCTTCGTCGGCCTCAGCGTCGGGGCCGACACGCCGGCCTGGGGTCAGATGATCGCGGATGCCCGCCAATCGATCTACGACGCGCCCTGGAACCTCGTCTTCCCGATCCTCGCGATCTTCGCGGCCGTGTTCGGCTTCAACATGCTGGGCGACGGCCTTCGCCGCAGCCTCGACGTCCGTTTGACCGAGACGGGCCGGACCTGATGGCGCTCCTCGAGACGCAGGATTTCGGGGTCTCGGCCCGGCTCGGCGGGATCGAGGTCGACGTGTTGCGCGATCTCACCTTCACGCTGGGCCCGGGCAAGGTCCTGAGCCTCGTCGGCGAGTCGGGGGCCGGCAAGTCGATGATCGGCCGGGCGATCGCGCGCGACCTGCCGGCGGGCTTCGCCGTCTCGACCGGGCGGCTCGCCTTCGAGGGCCGGGACCTCGCGAGCCTCCCGGCGCGAGACCTCGCCGCGCTCCTCGGGCGCGAGATCGCCTTCATCCCGCAGGAGCCGCTCTCGGCGCTGAACCCTGTCCTGACGGTCGGCCGGCAATTCGACGAGCATCTGCGCCGGATCGAGCCCGCGCCGCGGGCCGAGCGGCGGGCCCGCGCGGTCGCGGCGCTCGAATCGATGCGGCTGCCGCGCCCGGACGAGCTCCTCGCGCGCTACCCGCACCAGCTCTCGGGCGGCATGTGCCAGCGCGTCCTCATCGCCATGGCCTTCGCGTCGCGGCCGAAGCTCATCGTCGCGGACGAGCCGACGACCGCGCTCGACGTCACCGTGCAGGCCGAGATCGTCCGCCTCCTGCGCGCGCTCCAGGATCGCGAAGGGACGGGCGTCCTGTTCATCACGCACGACCTCAGGCTTGCCGCCGATGTCGGAGACGAGGTGCTGGTCCTCTATGCGGGCCGCCCGGCCGAGCGCGGCCCGGCGCGGCTCCTGCGCGCGCCCGCGCATCCCTATACGCGCTGCCTCGAACTCGCCGCCCCCGCGATCGACGGCGAGCGCCGCGGCCTCTACGCCCTGCCCGAGCGCATGCCGGGCCTCATGACGCTCGGGGACCTGCCGGGCTGCCGCTTCGCTCCGCGCTGTCCGAACGCGGTCGCGGCCTGTCGGGAAGCCCCGCCGCCCTTCGTCGAGGTCGCGCCCGGGCAGGTCGCGGCCTGCCTGCGCCCGGAGATGACGGCCGGCATCCCGGCGCCGCCGCCCGAGGCGGCGCCGCCCGTTGCGGCGGCGTGCGCGCCGCTCCTCGAGGTGCGGGACCTGGGGAAAGTGTTCACGAGCCGGCGCGGTCTCTTCGGCCGCTTCCGGTCGCTCGTCGCCGTGCGGGAGGCGCGGCTCCGCCTCGCGGACGGCGAGTTCGTCGGGGTCGTCGGGGAATCGGGTTCGGGCAAGTCGACCCTCGCGCGGCTGATCGTCGGGCTCGAACGGCCGAGCGCCGGGACGATCGTGCTCGCGGGCGAGGACGTGACGGTGGATGACCGCCGCTCCCGCGCGATCCGGCGCAGCCTCGTCCAGATGGTGTTCCAGGATCCGCAATCGGCGCTGAACCCGCGCCGCCGGGTCGGCAGCCTCGTCACGCAGGCGCTCGAGGCGCGGACGCCCGCCATCCCGCCCCAGGAGCGGCTCGCCAGGGCGGAAGCGCTCCTCGCCGCGGTCGGGCTGCCGCCGGACGCCGCCCGGCGCTATCCGGCCCAGCTCTCGGGCGGACAGAAGCAGCGGGTGAACATCGCGCGCGCCCTCGCGGCCGAGCCGCGCATCCTGGTCGCGGACGAGATCGTGTCCGGGCTCGACGTCTCGGTGCAGGCGCAGATCATGGACCTGCTCGCCCGGCTGCGGCGCGAGCGCGGCTTCTCCATGCTGTTCATCTCGCACGACCTCTCGGTCGTCCGGCACCTCTGCGACCGCGTGATCGTCATGTATCGCGGCGACATCGTCGAGAGCGGGCCGACGGAGCGCGTCTTTCGCAACCCCGCTCACGCCTATACGCGCACGCTCCTCGCGGCCGTGCCGCGCTGAGCCGCCGGCGCGGTCAGGCGACGCGAAGCCCGGCCCGCTGCAGGAGCGGCAGGACGGTCTCGATGAAGTAGGGCAGCTCGTCCTTGAAGTTGACGAAGGAGACGGTCGTCCCCTCGAAGCCGGCCTCGTGCATCCGGACCATCTCGTCCGCGAGATGCTGCGGCGTGCCGATCAGCGGGTAGGTGCCGGCGCCGCCCGCGAAGCGCTTGCGGTGGAGCCGATAGGCATCGGCCTCGTGCGAGCCCGAGAACTTCTCCTTCTGCCCCATGTAATGATCGACGCTCGCCGTGTCGGCCATCGTGGACGCGTAGAGCTCGTAGTAATCGTCGGCCTCGGCCTGCGAGGGCCGGCAGACGACATGGCAGGTCGTGTACACGCCGACTTCTCGCCCGTGGGCGGTCGCCCGAGCCTTCATGTCGGCAATGTGCTCCTTGCCCTTCTCGATCTCGGTGAAGGTCGTAAACAGGTAATCGGCCGCGACCGCCGCGAATTCGCGCCCCGGCGGCGAGAAGGCAGCGTTCAGCGTGACCGGACGCGGCCGCTGCAGTGGCGCCGGCCTACCCGACACGCCGGTCAGCTTGTGAAACTGACCATCGTGATCGAAGGTCTCGCCCGCATAGATCCGGTTGATGATCTCGAACCATTCGAGCCCCTGCTCGTAGCGGTTCTCTATCATCGGCAGGCCGAACATGCCGAATTCCTCGGGGTTCCAGCCGCACACGATGTTGAGGCCGGCGCGCCCGCCCGAGACATGGTCGACCGTCGCCAGCGCCTTGGCGGCGAAGACCGGATGCACCATCGGCACGTGGACGGTCGCGAACACGCCGATCCGCTGCGTCGCGGCCGCGAGCCCGGCCGCGAAGGTGAGCGTCTCGAACGACCATTCGCGGCTGTTCATCTCGCCCCCGAACCCTTTCCAGCGGGCGATCGGAAGGGTGAACTCGAGGCCCGCGCGGTCCGCCATCTGCGTGACCTCGACGATCTCGGACCACAGAGCGGGCCAGCGTTCCGGGACCTTCGTCAGGGTCAGCCCGCCGTCCGAATTCGTCGAGAAGATGCCGAGCTTGAACGGGTTCGGCCCGCGCATGGGATGGGTCGCCGCCATGGATCGTGCCTGCCCCCGGCTTCGCCCGCGCCCGGGCGGCTTGTCTTTCGGGCGGAGAATGTTTGAAGTCTAAAACATCGGCAAGGGCCGGACCGGAGCGAGCGACGGCATGGGGGCGAGCGCAGCGGGGCTGGACGGCGACGGGCGCCTCGCCGGTCCTGCCGGCGGATCGAACGATGACGCGCTCGCCCGGTGGACGGGGCTGTTCGCGCCGGGCGAGCGCACCCTGCCCGTGATGCTGCGGCGGCAGGCCGAGCGCTTCCCGGACCGACGCCTCTTCGTCGTGGACGAGGCGACCTGGACCTTCGCCGAGGCGATCGCGGTCGCGTCCGGCACCGCGCGACGGCTGGCCGAGGCGGGGATCGCTCCCGGAGACCGCGTGGCGATCCTGTGCGGCAACGGTCCCGCGCTGATGCAGGTCTATCTCGGCTGCGCCTGGGCGGGGGCGGTCGCGGTGCCAATCAACACGGCCTCGCGCGGCGCGCAGCTCGAGCACATCCTGCGCAATTGCGGCGCGACGCTCGCGGCCGTCGACGCCTCCTTTTGGCCGAACGTCCTGGCGCTCGAGAGCGCCGGCCTGCCGCTCGAGCGGGTCTGGCTCGTCGGTGAGGGTCGAGCCGAGGCCGGTCCCTGGCAGGTCGGGCCTCTGCCGGAGCCGGGCTCGCCGGCCGAGCCGCATCCGTCGCGCCCGGGCGACACGGTCGCGATCCTCTACACCTCGGGGACGACCGGCCTGTCGAAAGGCGTGTGCTGCCCGCAGGCGCAGTATTTCTGGTGGGCCGCCCATACCGCGACCCTGCTCGGGCTCGGCGAGGGCGAGGTCCTGCTGACGCCGCTGCCGCTCTTCCACACGAACGCGCTGAACAGCTTCTACCAGGCGATCCTGACAGGTTCGACGCTCGTCGCCGAGCCGCGCTTCTCCGTCTCGGGCTTCACGGCGGCGCTCGCCCGTCACGGCGCCACCGTCACGTACCTGCTCGGCGCGATGGCCCCGATGCTGCTGTCCCGGCCTCCCTCCGAGGAGGATCGGGCTCACCGGACCCGGATCGCGCTCGCGCCCGGGGTGCCGGCCGAGCACCACGAGACCTTCACGCGCCGCTTCGGCATCGGGCTTGTCGACGGCTATGGCTCGACCGAGACGAATTTCGTCATCGGCGAGCCGCCCGGCCACCAGGAGCCCGGCTGGATGGGCCGGGTGCGGCCCGGCTTCTCGGCCCAGGTCGTCGACGGCGAGGACAATCCCCTGCCGCCGGACGAGCCGGGCGAGCTCGTGCTGCGTGCGGACGAGCCTTTCGCCTTCGCGACAGGCTATTTCGGCATGGACGACAAGACGGTCGAGGCCTGGCGCAACCTGCGCTTCCATACGGGCGACCGGGTCGTGATGCGGGCCGACGGGCGCTTCCGCTTTCTCGACCGCATGAAGGACGCGATCCGCCGGCGGGGCGAGAACATCTCGTCCTTCGAGGTCGAGCAGGTGCTGGTCGCGCATCCCGCCGTCGCGAACGCGGCCGTCTTCCCGGTCCGCTCCGAACTCGCCGAGGACGAGGTCATGACCGCCGTGGTTCTTCAGGCCGGGGCGAGGATCGGCGCGGCCGAGCTCCTCGACTTCTGCCAGCCCCGGATGCCGTATTTCGCCGTTCCGCGCTACGTCGAGTTCGTGGAAGCTCTTCCCATGACGGAGAACGGCAAGGTGCAGAAGTTCAAGCTGCGCGAACGGGGTGTCACCCCGGCCACGTGGGATCGCGAGGCCGCGGGCTACCTCGTGCGGCGGTGAGGCGGACCGTGCGCCGCCCCTATGACGGCGTCGTCGCCTGCACGCCCGTCACCATCCCCTACGAGCGGCACTCGATCCGCCCGGCGCAATGGTGGATCGGCTCCGCGCTCCGCGAGCTCGTGGCCGCGTCGGGCCTCGCCAAATCCGACATCGACGGCCTGTGCGTCTCGAGCTTCACGCTGGGACCGGACAGCGCGGTCGGCCTCACGCAGCATTTCGGGGTCTCGCCGCGCTGGCTCGATCACGTGCCGATGGGCGGCGCCTCGGCGGTCGTGGCCCTGCGCCGCGCCGCCCGCGCCGTCGAGGCGGGAGACGCGTCGGTCGTCGCGGTTATCGCGGGCGACACCAGCAGCCCAGCCTCCTTCCAGGACATGCTCCCGGCCTTCAGCCGCTTCGCGCAGGACGCGGTCTATCCGTATGGGGGGAGCGGGCCGAACGGCTCCTTCGCGCTCATCACGGATCACTACATGCGCCGCTACGGCGCGTCCCGTGAGGATTTCGGCCGGATCTGCGTTGCGCAGCGCGCCAACGCGCTGTCCGTCCCGCACGCGATGATGAAGACGCCGCTGACGCTCGACCAGTATCTCGCGGCGCGGCCCATCGCGGACCCGCTCGTCCTGTTCGATTGCGTGATGCCCTGCGCCGGCGCCGAGGCGTTCCTGGTGATGCGCGAGGCCGACGCGCGGGCGCTCGCGCTGCCGGCCGCGACGCTCCTCGCGACGATCGAGCGCCACAACGCCTATCCCGAGGACGACATCCAGGACCGCGGCGGCTGGGCGCTCGATCGCGACGAGCTCTGGGCGATGGCGGGCGTGGGCCCCGATGACGTCGACTGCCTCCAGACCTACGATGATTACCCGGTGATCGTGATGCTGCAGCTCGAGGATCTCGGCTTCTGCGCCAAGGGCGACGCGAAGGATTTCGTCCGCCAGCACGATCTCACGGTCGCGGGCAAATTCCCGCACAACACCTCGGGCGGGCAGCTCTCGCGCGGGCAGGCGGGCGCGGCGGGCGGCCATCTCGGCCTCGTGGAGGCGATCCGTCAGCTGACCGATCAGCCGCTCGGCGATGCCGTTGCGGGCGCGCGCATCGCCGTCGCCGCGGGCTTCGGCATGATCAACTACGATCGCGGCCTGTGCTCCGGGGCCGCGGTCTTGGCGAGGGCCTCGTGACCGAGCCGCCCGGACAGATCCGGCGCAAGAACCCGCTCGCGCGTACGCGCCAGCCCGTCCCCCTGCCGGCCGCCCGCAGCCGGGCCGCGCTCGGCCTCGCGGTCGGGGCGGCGGAAGGATCGTTCACCCTCCAGGTCTGCGCCGAGTGCGAGGCCGTCCAGTACCCGCCTCGCGACGTCTGCGAAGCCTGCCTGTCGGGCCGGCTGCGCTGGCGGCCGGTGCCCAACGGCGGACGGGTTCTCGCCGCCACGACCGCGCGGGTCTCCGGCGAACGCTATTTTCGCGAGCGGACGCCGTGGCGGACCGGCCTCGTGCGCCTCGATTGCGGGCCGCGGGTCGTCGCGCATCTGCACGAGGGTTGCGCGGTGGACGGACGGGTCAGGCTGGAGCTTAAGCTCGATCAGGCGGGTCGCGGCGCCGTTGTCGCGCGACCAGAGGAGGGCGCGCATGAGCGGGACGACCGGCAGCTGCGCGAGATGACCGCCGACCCCCGGGGCCGCCGCGCCTTGATCGTGGACGGGCGCGCCTCGACGGCGCCGGCCCTCGCCCGGGCCCTCGCGGAGGCGGGCTGCCCGCGGGTTTTCGTCGGGCTCGCGGAATGTTGGAAGCCGCTCGCCACACGGGGCGCGCTCGACACCGTCCCTGGCCTCGACATCGTGCCGCTCGACGTCACGGATGCCAGTTCCGTCCAGGAGCTCGCTGGCCAGATGGGCGGCAAGGTCGAGATCCTGGTCAACAACGCCGCCCATGTCCGGCCGGGCGGCATCCTCGGCAGCGGTGATCTCGGCGGTGGACCCGAC
>JAFAPJ010000006.1 GCA_019247255.1 Methylobacteriaceae bacterium
ACGAGGCCGTCCGCCACCCAGGCCTTGTCGCGCGGCGCCCGGGTCGCGCGGGAGAGCCATTCGCGCACGCGGCCCGGATTGCCTTCGGCTTCCTCGAGATCGGCCATCGCCAGGCAGATCCCAACCGTCGGTCGCTCGGCGAGGAGCGGCTGCAGGGCCTCGCGCGCCCGCCTGAAGTCGCGCGTATCCATGGCGGCCCGGGCGATCGCGAGCCGGGCTTCCGGCGCCCAGCGCGAGAGGCGCGCCAGGTTCTCGGCCCGTCGCACCCGGTCGGCCGCCGAATCCCCGGACCGGAGGTTCAGGTAGGCGCCGGCGAGCTCGGGATGCGGGTCCGCCGCCCAGGCGGTCTCGATCACCTTCGCGGCGCGCCGGAGGTCGCCGCGGCGGGCGAGCGCCCGGCCGGCGAGCGCCGCCGCGGGGACGAGGTCCGGCGCGAGCCGAACGGCGTCGAGCGCGGATTTGAGCGCCCCCTCGGGATCGCCCTCCTCCCGGTCGAGCGCGTCCGCGGCGAGCAGCACGGCGCGCTGCCGGCGCGACTGGTCGCGCGGCACGAGGCCGAGCGAGGTCCTCCGCTCGACGAGGCCGATCGCGCCGCGCCAATCGCGCTCGGCCGATCGCGCCTCAAGCACGGCGTCGCTCGCCCAGCCGACCGCCGGGGCGGTCCGCGCCGCCTCCTCCGCGTAATGCCGGGCGTTCTCCATCTCGCCGCGGCGCCGCGCCTCGAGATAAAGGCCGCGCAGGCCGAGCACCTTCGTGTCGGAGACCTCCGCCATGCGCTGGAAGGCGGCCTCCGCGGCGTCCCGGTTCCCGGCGGCCTGGGCCGCTTGCGCCTTCAGAAGGAGCGCGAGCGGCTGCGGGCCGACCAGGCGTTCGGCTTCCCCGGCGTAGCGCCGGGCGGCCGTGACATCACCCGCCCCGACCGCGACGAGGCCGCGCGACAGGGCGGCGAGGCCGCGCTCGCGACGCTTCGCGGCCGAACGGCGGCGCAGGCGCGAGGGCAGGTTCGCGAAGCCGCTCGCGATGGCCCAGACGAGCGAGAGCGCGATCGACACGACGACGATCGCGACGGCTCCGACCGCGAGCGAGGTCGTGTATTCGCGACCCGCCCAGGTGATCGAGATCGTCTCGGGATGCTCGGCCAGCCAGACCGCGCCGGCGGCCGCGACCCCGACGAGGACGAAGAAGACGAGGACGCGCCACATCGCGGGGAGGCTCCTATCGGGCGGGCGCGTCGAGCGCGCCGAGCGCCTGGGACGAGATGGCGGCGACGGCCTTGTCCGCCGCGACGCGCGCCTTCAGCTTCGCGGCCCAGGCGGCGGCCGGCTGGCGGGTCGCCTCCGGCAGCGCATCGAACGACGCCGCCGCATCGGCGAGGGCGCCGCGGTTCAGCGCCGACTCGATCCGGGCGACGAGGCCCGGCACGTCCTGGCCGCTGCCGTCGCCGATCGCCCGCACCGTGACGATCTTGTCGGCCATGCGGATCAGCCGGTCGCCGATCGACTCCGCCGGTCGCGCCGGTTCGCTCAGCATGCGCTCGCCGAGCGGCTTGAACTCGGCCGCGAGGGCGGGCGCCGTCGGGGGCGCCGCCTCCGCGTAAGGCTTCAAGGGCGCGAGCGCGGCCGGATCGGTGCCGAGCCGGTCGAGCGCGCCCAGCGCCGGGCCGATCGGCGCGCCGGCGCGCAGGGCGTCAGACACGCGCCCGACAACGACCGCGCGCAGGCCGGCCTGCAGCAGCGCCGGCGGGAGCTTGCCGAGATCGGCCGAGATCGTCTGGAGCCGTTCGCCATGTTCGCGCGTCGCGCCCTGGAGACCGGTCAGCGCCTCCGCGGTCTGGCGGCCCGACTCGTCGAGCTTCGTCCCGAGCGCGTCGACCCGGCCCGACAGCTCGCCGATCCGCCCCGTCTCGGCCTGGGCCTGCTTCAGCCCGTCCGCCAGGCCCGCGATCCGGGAGGACAGCTCGTCGACCGCCTTCGCGGGCGCGGCCTCTCCGGACCGGGCCTCGACCTGAGCGAGCCGAGGGCCCAGCCCCTCGAGCGCCCCGACCCGCTGCCCGAGCTCCGCGACCGCCGGGTCCGGTCCGGCCGCCGGGCTCGCGGCGGGCGCCGCATTGCCGGCCGCGCCGTCGCGCGCGCTCGCCTGCTGGTGCAAGGTCGCGATCTCGGCCGCGAGACCCTGCCGCTCCGTTTCCAGCGCCGCGACGCGTCGGTCGAGACCGGCCGTCGCCTCGGGGTTCGGCACGGCGGCCGAGCTCGGCGCAGCCGCGCGCTGCTCCAGGGTCGCGACGCGACGGGCGAGGCCGCCATCGTCGCCGCCCGGACCGCGGGTGAGATAGCCCGACCCGAAGACGAGACCGCCGCCGACGAGACCGCCGACCAGGGATGCCGCGAGCAACGACCCGGCGCTCCGACGCGGCTCGGCGGCGGCCTTTCGTGACGCGGCCGGATCAGGCTCCGCCGACCGTGCCGCAGGCTCGGCGCCCTCGACCTCGGCCGACCGGCTCGCCGCGAAGCCGCCGAGCGCGGAGCGGGACGTGGCCGACGCCGAGATCGGCTCGGGGCCGGCTTCAAGGACGGCTTCGCTGGCCGGAGCCGGGGCGGGCGCGTCCGGTGCCGGTCCGGCGACCGGGTCGGACGACGAGGCTTCCATCGCGGCCGGCTCGGGCCCGACCGGAAGGGTCGCAGGCCTTGCCGCGGCCATCTCGTCCGCGGGAGGACTGGCCTCAGCCGCGGGAACGGCGGCCGGCTCGTCGGCCGTGAACACCCGGACGCGTCCGCTCGTCGCCAGCTCGGCGGTCTCGGACGTCGCGTCGTCGAGCCCCGTCGCCGCGACAGGCTCGATCGCGGTCGGAACCTCAGCCTCGGCTGCGGCTGCGGCGCCCGCAGACGCCGTCTCGTCCTCCCGCGCAGCCTCGGTCTCGGCCTCCTTGGCGCTCTCCATCTCGCTCTCGTCCTTGGCGGCGGCCGCGGTCTCGCTCGCGATCGCGGTCAGGTCGATGGTCGGCGGCTTGCGCCGATAGGGGTCCTGCCGGCGGCGATTGCTCATCGGGCGGGTCGATCCATGGTGCCGCGGCCAACGTCAGCCGCGCGATTCAGTTCGTCCTTAGCACCCCGATCGTGGCGGGAGCGAGCCCGCCGGCCGGAGGCCGAAACCCCGTCAGCGCCGCGAAAAGCGCGTCCTCGTCCGGCCGCGCCGCGACCGCGATCCGGGCTCCGGCAAGGCCGGCGAGACCCGCCGCCACGTCGGCCGACAGGCAGGCATGGCCGAGGTCGGCGAGAGCCTCGCCAAGCCCTTCGCGCCGGGCGAGCGCGACGAGCGTCTCGGCACTGCGGCGCGAGAAGTGGAGCGCCGCCCCGACCGCACCCGCCCGCAAGGCTTCCGCGGCTCCGGCATCGAGCCGCGCCGCGGCCTCGGCCGCGTAGACCTCCCAGGGGACGACCGAGTAGCCGACCCGCGCCAGCGACCGGGCCGGCTCTGGCTTGCGGTCGCGCCCGCAGGGATGGAGGAGGCGCGATCCGGGCGACAGCTCCGCCGCGACGAGCCGCGCGAGCGCCCTCGCGTCACCGTCCGCGACGCGAGCTGCAAGGCCGTGAGCCGCGAGCGCCGCCGCCGTGCGGGCCCCGACCGCGTAGACCGGCGCGTCGGCCGCGCCCGGGAGCGCCGGCACCGCCTGGGCGCTCGTGACGAGCACCGCCGCGAAAGAGCCGGCCGGCCGCTCGGTCGCGAGCGCGCGCACCTCCAGCACGGGTGCGACGATCGCCTCGTCCCCGGCCTCCGCGAGGCGCCGCGCGGTGCGGTGCGCCTCGTCCCGCGGCCGGGTCACGAGGACCAGCATGGGGTCAGGCTGCCAGCACGCCGCCCGGCAGCCGCGCGCGAAGGTCCTGGCCGGCCTCGCGGCCGATCCGTTCCGCGTCCGCGACCGGGCCATGGCCCGCGACCTCGACGGCGAGCGAGCCGTCCGGCGCGACGACGAGCCCGCGGAACGAGAGCGTTCCGTCCCGGATCGTGGCGTGGCCGGCGATCGGCGTGCGGCAGGAGCCGTCGAGCACGGCGAGGAACGCCCGCTCGGCCGCAAGCGCCTGGTGCGTCTCGCGGTGGTCGACGAGGTCGATGGCGTCGCGGACGCGGCGGTCTTCCGCGCGCGTCACGATCGCGATCGCGCCCTGGCCGACGGCCGGCAGCATCTCATCGATCGACAGGATCGCAGTGCCCTTCTCGGCGAGGCCGAGCCGCTTCAGCCCGGCGAGCGCCAGGATGGTGGCGCCCACCTCGCCGCGTCCGAGCTTCGCGAGCCGCGTCTCGACGCTGCCCCGGAAATTGACGACCTGAAGGTCGGGCCTCGTCCTGAGCATGATGGCGCCGCGGCGGAGCGAGGCCGTGCCGACGACCGTCCCGTGCGGCAGGCCCGCGACGCTGTCCGCGAGCGGCGAGACCAGGACGTCGCGCACGTCCTCCCGGGGCAGGCAGCCCGCGACCGCGAGGCCAGGGGGGAGGGCGGTCGGCAGGTCCTTCGCCGAATGCACCGCGAAATCGGTCCGGCCGGACAGGAGCGCCTCGTCGAGCTCCTTCGTGAAGAGCCCTTTGCCGCCCGCCTCCGAGAGCGGGCGATCGCGGATGAGGTCGCCCGTCGTCTCCGTCGGCGCGAGCTCGACCCGGTCCGGCTCCCAGCCGAGGGCGGCCGAGAGCCTCGCCGCCGCTTCCCGCGCTTGCGCCATCGCGAGGGGGCTGCGTCGGGTGCCGAGAACGAGGCGGTCGGTGCGGGACAAGGCGCGAGGCTCCTTCCGGCCGGGTTGGCGGGCCGGGTCACGCCGTCTATAGGCCAGCCTCCCGGCCCGCGCGAGGCGTTCTCCCCCGCCGGGCCGGAGCGAACCCGACCCCATGCGCGTGCTAGGCCTCGAGACGACCTGCGACGAGACCGCCGCGGCGGTCGTCGCGCTCGAGGGCGGGCGCGGACGCATCCTGTCGAACGAGGTCTTCAGCCAGATCGCCCAGCACGCCGCCTATGGCGGGGTGGTGCCCGAGATCGCGGCCCGCGCGCATGTCGAGGTGATCGACCGCCTCGTCGCCCGGGCGCTCGCGACCGCGGGCGTGACCCTCGGCGAGCTCGACGGGGTCGCGGGCGCGGCCGGGCCCGGCCTCATCGGCGGGGTGCTGGTCGGGCTCACGACCGCGAAGGCGCTGGCGCTCGTCGCCGGCAAGCCGCTCCTCGCGGTGAACCATCTCGAGGGGCATGCGCTGACGGCGCGTTTGACGGACGGGATCGCCTTCCCGTACCTGCTCCTCCTCGTCTCGGGAGGTCACAGCCAGCTTCTCGCGGTGCGCGGGGTCGGCGACTACCTCCGGCTCGGCACCACGGTCGACGACGCGCTCGGCGAGGCTTTCGACAAGGTCGCGAAGCTTCTCGGCCTCGCCTATCCGGGCGGCCCGGAGGTCGAGCGGGAGGCCGCGAAGGGCGATCCCGAGCGCTTCGCGCTGCCGCGGCCGATGCTCGGGCGGCCGGTTCCCGACTTCTCGCTGTCGGGGCTCAAGACAGCGTTGCGGCTCGAGGCCGAGCGGGTCGCGCCGCTCACCGCGACCGACATCGCGGACCTCTGCGCGAGCTTCCAGGCCGCCGCGGTCGATGTCGTGGCGGACCGCACCCGCGTCGCGCTGCGCGCCTTCCGCGAGGCTGTCGGGCACCCGACCGCGCTCGTGGTCGCGGGCGGCGTGGCGGCGAACGGCGCGATCCGCCGCGCGCTCGCCCGTCTCGCCGCGGAGGCGGGCCTGCCGCTCGTCGCGCCGCCCCT
>JAFAPJ010000472.1 GCA_019247255.1 Methylobacteriaceae bacterium
GCGCCGGAGGCGGCCCTCGACGCCGTCGCGGGCTTCGCGAACCGCATCCTGCGCGAGCATGAGGGCGAGCTGCGCGAGGCGGCCTGACCGGATACGACCGCCACCCGGTGATGGAGCTGCCCCGCTGGGCCTACCGGCCGGGCGACCCGCGCGGCCCCGACCGGGAGCCGCTCGAGCGCGCGAAGGCGCTCCTGCCGGACCGCTTCACGGCTCCGCCGCCGGCCGACCACCCCGCGATCCGCTACGGGCTCGCGCTCAGCGACGGGAGCTTCTTCTGGGAGGCGCACGAGGTTCTCGAAGCGGCCTGGACGGCGGCGCCCCCGAACGGCCGCGACCGCGCCTACCTTAGGGCTGCGATCCAGGTCGCGAATGCGGGGCTCAAGCGCGCCATCGGCCGCCCGCGGGCGGCCTTGCGGCTCCTCGCCGACGCGCAGACCTGGCTCGCCGCGAATCCGACGCCGGCCGATCCCGCCGGCTTCGGAGCGGCCCTCGATGCGGACGCCCTGGCTCTGGCGATCAAGGCCGCGGCCGCCGACCTTGCGGTCGGGCGCCAAGACGGAGCCTTCCCGCGCTTCGCCGATCTCCTGAAGGCATGATCTAAAGTGCATCTCTCCCGCCAAACCGCTGGACGTGGCGCCGGAACATGCATTATTGTGCAGGCAACCAAGGTTGGGAGGCAATGTTATGGCGGACGAACCGCGCCGGCTCGCGAACGGGGCGACCCGGATCGATTTCGAGACGGATCCCTCCCGGTACCGTCACTGGCGGCTCTCGGCCGAGGGCGACGTCGCGACCCTCGTGATGGACGTCGATGAGAATGGCGGGCTCCACGAGGGCTACCAGCTCAAGATGAATTCCTACGACCTCGGCGTGGATATCGAGCTCGCGGACGCGCTCCAGCGCCTGCGCTTCGAGCATCCCGGCGTGAAGGTCGTGATCCTGCGCTCGGGGAAGAACCGCGTGTTCTGCGCGGGCGCGAACATCCGCATGCTCGCGGGCTCGCCGCACGCGCACAAGGTGAACTTCTGCAAGTTCACGAACGAGACCCGCAACGGCATGGAGGATTCGAGCGCGAATTCGGGCCAGGCGTTCATCTGCGTCGTGAACGGCACGGCGGCCGGCGGCGGCTACGAGCTCGCGCTCGCGGCGGATCACATCATCCTGGCCGACGACGGCTCGGCCGCGGTCGCGCTGCCGGAGGTGCCGCTTCTCGCCGTCCTGCCGGGCACGGGCGGGCTCACCCGGGTCACGGACAAGCGCAAGGTGCGGCGCGACCACGCGGACTTCTTCTGCACGATCGAGGAGGGCGTGAAGGGGCGGCGCGCGGTGCAATGGCGGCTCGTCGACGAAACGGTGCCGAACTCGCGGCTCGACGCCAAGGTCGAGGCGCGCGCGGCCGAGTTCGCGGCGCGATCGACCCGCGCAGGCGCGGGGCCGGGCGTCCGGCTCACGCCGCTCGAGCGCCGCTTCGAACAGGACAGCGTGCATTACCGCTACGTGACGCTCGAGATTGCCCGGGCCGAGCGGATCGCGACCGTGACGGTCCGCTCGCCGGAGGCCGGCCCGCCGCGCGACGCGCAGGCGATGCTGGAGCAGGGCGCCGCCTTCTGGCCGCTCCAGCTCGCGCGCGAGCTCGACGACGCCGTCCTCCACCTGCGCACGAACGAGGCCGCTGTCGGCACGCTCGTCTTCAAGTCCTCGGGCGAGGCCGCGACGGTCCTGGCCTATGACGACTTCCTCGCGGCGCATCGCGGCCATTGGCTCGCGAACGAGATCCGCCATTACTGGAAGCGGGTCCTGAAGCGCGTGGACCTGACCTCGCGCACGCTCGTCGCGACGGTCGAGCCGGGCTCCTGCTTCGCCGGCACGCTCGCCGAGATCGTGCTCGCGGCCGACCGTTCCTTCATGCTGATCGGCACGCGGGAGGGCGACAACCGCGAGCCGGCGGCGCTCCTCCTCCACGACGTCAATTTCGGCGCCTACCCGATGAGCAACGGCCTGACGCGGCTTGACGCGCGCTTCATCGCGGACCCGGCGGACGTCGACCGGGCACGCGGGCGGGTGGGCGAGCCTCTCGACGCCGACGAGGCCGAGCGGCTCGGCCTCGTCACCTTCGCGCTCGACGATATCGACTGGGACGACGAGGTCCGGGTCTTCTTCGAGGAGCGCACGAGCTTCTCGCCGGACGCCCTGACCGGGATGGAGGCGAACCTGCGGTTCGTCGGCCCGGAGACCATGGAGTCGAAAATCTTCGCGCGGCTCACCGCCTGGCAGAACTGGGTGTTCCAGCGCCCGAACGCGGTCGGGCCGGACGGGGCGCTGCGGCGCTACGGCACGGGCCAGAAGGCCGTCTTCGACATGGAGCGCGTGTAACCGCGGTGCGATCGAACCCTCCGGGTTTCTCACTGTTCTGATCTCAGGGAAGGAACACAGATGTCAGCCAGCATCGTTCACGTCGATTACTCGACCAAGATCCCGAACAACGTGAACCTGACCAGCGATCGTCAGGTCCTGAAGGCGCTCGAAGGCTGGCATCCGGGCTACCTCGATTGGTGGAACGACATGGGGCCGGAGGGCTTCCAGGAATCGCTGGTCTACCTGCGCACGGCGGTCTCGGTGGATCCGAAGGGCTGGGCGAAGTTCGACTACGTGCGCATGCCCGAATA
>JAFAPJ010000033.1 GCA_019247255.1 Methylobacteriaceae bacterium
GACGAGGTTCAGCAAGGTCGACTTGCCGGCTCCCGAGCGGCCCATCAGGGCTACCCGCTCCCCGGTCCAAACCGCGAGGTCGATCCCGTGTAGAACCGGGACGCCGCCATAGCCGGCGCTCGCCCCGATGATCTCGATCGCGGGCTCCACCCCGGTCGCGGTCCCGCTCAGTTCAGCAGGTCGGTCGCCTTGGCGACCTCCTCGATAGGCGCGTAATCGGCGTTCTTGGCGGCGATGAACTGCGAGCGGCCGAAATAACCGAGCACCGTCGGGTCTTCGATCGCGATGAGCGCAGCCCGGAGCTTCTCGGTGAAGCCGGCCCCGTAGGCCGTGTCGGCATCCCCCCGCACGGTCCATTGGTAGTCCGGGAAGGTCGGGCTCTCCCAGATCACGCCGACCTCCTTGACGTCGACCTTGCCGGCCTTCGAGTCCAGATCCCAGACCGAGTAATCGAGCACGCCGACCTCGAAGGCGCCGGATTGGACGAGCTGGATCGTGCGGCTGTGGTCGCCCGAGAAGCCGACCCGGGAGAAGATCTCGTCGGGGGCCTTACCGAACGCCTTGCGCAGGAAGTATTCCGGCATCACCCGGCCCGAAGTCGACGCCCTGGCTCCAAACGTGAACGACTTGCCGGCGATGCCCTTCGGCAGCTCGGCCGAGCGGGCAAGCCCGGTCTTGGCGTTGGCGATCATGTAGGACTTGAAGGTCACGTCCTCGGCGCCTTGAGCGATCGCCTGCGACCCCGGCACCGCGCGGCGCGCCTGCACGCCCGTGAAGCCGCCGAACCAGGCGAGCTGCACTTGGTTGTTGGTGAAGGCGGTGACCGCGGCCGGGTAGCTTTTCACCGGAACGTACCGCACCGGCAGTCCGAGCTTGTCTTCCAGAATGGTCGCCACCTTGGTGAAGCGCTCGACCAGACGTGCCTCGTCCTGGTCGGGGATCGCCGTGAACACGAAGGGCGGCCTGCCCTGCGCCTTGGCTCGGGTGAGGCCAAGCGCGAGAGCCGCCGCTCCCGCTGCCGCGAAGCTTCGCCTGTCCATCCCGCTCACGTCCTCCCGATACCGCAAGCGTCTACGTTGCCAGATCGCGGAACGTTTCGCCAATACGTCCCGCCCCGAGCTCAGCCGGCGCGCGCCAGCCCGATCAGGGCAATTGCCTCGAGGGCAACGGGCCCCGTGCCCTGATCGCGCTCGAGATCGGCGACGAAACGCTCCAGCACGGCCGCGCGGTCCTCGCCCTGGTCGGCCAGCAGCGCGGCGATCCCGGGCGCGAAGGCGAGGTCGGCCGCGAGCGCCCGTGCCGAAGGCGCGGTCAGGCTCGCCGCTTGCTCGATGACGGCCTCGACCGCGAAGCCGCCTGCCGCCAGAAGGGCGCGGAACGCCGGCTCCTCGCGGAAGCGGAGCTGGGCCGGCAAGCCGGACGGGGCCGGCTGAGGTCCTCGGACCGCCGCGCTTGCGGCAATGAGCCGCCCGATCAGCTCGTAGCGATCGGGCCGGGTCCACGTCACGACCGCGACCCTGCCGCCCGGGACGAGCACGCGGCGAAGCTCGCGCAGGGCGCCGGCCGGATCAGGGAACAGGATTACGCCGAAGACCGACAAGCCGAGATCGAACGATCCGTCCGTGACCTGGAGCGCGTTGCCGTCCATCGTCTCGGCCCTGACCCGGCCGGGCCCTGCAAGGCTCGCGGCCCGGGCCGCGAGCCGCGCCGTCATGGCGGGCGCGGCATCGATCGCCAGCACGTCGGCGCCCGACGAGGCCGCACGGAGCGCTGCGCCGCCCGCGCCTGCTCCGACGTCGATCAGCCGGCGGCCGGCGAGCGGACCGAGCCGATCGAGCGCAGCCGTCGCGAAACGGTCGCTGAGCGGCTCGAACACCCGCTCGTAGGCGGCGACGTATCGATCCCACAGGGCGGGCTGCTGATCGGGCTGCGGCGCCGCCATGGTGTCACCCGGTACCGACATCGGCTACCCTCTCCCGTGCGCAAGGCTGAAGCGTGGACGGCCCTGCGGACATAACGCGATCGGTCCACCGCTCTGGAGCAGCATGACGGCCTTGGTGGATCTCGATGCGCCTGTCGACCGACGTTTCTCCCTCGGTCTCGGGCTCACCAACGAATGCAACCTGTCCTGCAATTTCTGTTACCGCGACCCGACGCGGCTCGACCGCCTCGGCCTCGACGAGGTCCGCTCGGTGCTGAGGAGCCTGCCCGTCCGCTCGGTCAATCTTGGCACGGGCGAGAACGGCATGCACCCCGACTTCTCGGCGTTGCTCGACCATCTGCGGGGCGAGCCGATCAAGCTCACGATCACGTCGAACGGCCACTCGATCGCGGTCATCTCCGACGACGAGGTGATGGCCTTCGCCGACGTCGAGTTCTCCATCGACTACCCGACCCGCGAGGAGCAGGACGCGCAGCGCGGCCCGGGTAATTGGGACCTCGTCATGGAGCAGGCGGCGCGCTGCCGGCGGCTCGGGGTGGGAGTCACCTTCATCGCGGTCATGATGCGAACCAACTACGACCGGCTAGCCGAGATCGCCGAGGTCGCGGCGCGGTTCGACGCGCCGTTGCGCATCAACGTGTACCAGGCGGTCCGGACAGACACCTTCGCGCTCACCTTCGAGGAATACTGGAGCGGCTTCGAGACGCTGTTCGCCAAAACCGACGTGATCGCGGTCGGCGAGCCGCTGGTGCGGGCGATGGCCGGAATGCCGCCCCGTCGAGGCGGCTGCGGGATCGGGACCGTGCGGGTGACCCCGCGCGGACGCGTCCAGCCCTGCGTTTACTGGCCGGGCGGCGGCCAGCCCCTTGAAACGCTCCTCAGCGAGGGCTCGCGCATTGTCGAGAGCGAGCCCTTCACGGCGGTCCGGACCCTGCCGGAGCCCTGCCGCACCTGCGCCTATGTCGAGCCCTGCGGGGGCGGCTGCGCTGGGCGGCGGCGGCTGATGGATCGGCTCGACGAGCCGGACCCGTATTGCCCGGTGGTGCGCTCGGGCGTCCGCCCGTTGTCGATCCGCATGGCCGAGAGCCGCGACCTGCCCAAGCTCGAGAGCGCCTGCACGACCATCGTGGTGGCGCGCCCGGAACCGGCATCACCCTCCGCCTGACGGACAGGGGCTCGCTGCCGCGTGGTCCCGGACACGTGCCTCGGCGACATCGCGGCGGCCTACGACGTCCTGCTCTGCGACGTCTTCCTGACCCTGCACGACGCGGACGGCGCCTTTCCGGACGCGGTCGAGGCGCTGCGGCGTTTCCGGGCGGGCGGCAGAACGGTCGTTCTCGTGTCCAACAGCGCCCTGCCTGGCCCGGCCCTCGTCGCGACACTCGGCCGGGTGGGCATCGGCCCGGACGCCTATGATTGCGTCGTGACCTCGGCCGATCTGGCGCGCGAGCTCCTGGCCCGCTCCGCCGTCCGCGCGATCCTGCATCTCGGCCCGGTCGGCGACCGGGCGCTGCTGGCCGGGCTTGCGGTCGAGTTGACGGAGGCCGTGGAGGCGGCCGACGTCATCCTGTGCACCGGCTGGCCGACGGGGCCCGCCGGGGGCGAGCCGCCCGCGCTGTCGCAGGTTCTCGAGGCGGCCGCCGCGCGCGGCCTTGAGCTCATCTGCACGAACCCGGACCGCTCCGTCGAGGTGGTCGGCCGCGTGCTGCGGTTCGCCGGCCTCGTGGCGGAGCGCTACGCTGCGCTCGGCGGGCGCGTGCTGGCGACCGGCAAGCCCGACCCGTCGATCTACCGGGTCGCGCTCGCCGCCGCCGCGGATCGAAGCATCGGGCGGCCTGCGGCCGAGGCGTTGGTTGTCGGCGACGGCCTCGCGCTCGACGTCGCCGGCGCGTTCGCGAGCGGCCTCGATGCGCTCTGGATCACAGAGACCGGGTCCGCCGCTCCCGCGATGCCCCCGACCGCGAGGTTGTACCGGGCGACCGCACTACGCTGGTGAGCGACTGCCCGCTCAGGTCGCGACCGCGACCAGCCGTTCGGCGAGGCCGGGCCTGCCCCAACCCTCGAGCCGGCGCCGCTGCAGCATCGCGTCCAGTCCGAGCGCACGGCCGGCCGCGTGGAGGCTGAAGCCGCCCATCACGATCGCCAGGAAGATGTAGTTCCAGGGCCATTCGGCGCCGTTGCGGTAAAGCCCGATCCAGAGGTTGAGGACGAACAGAACGCCGACGATTCCGACCAGGCGCACGCCGAAGCCGAGGATTAGCGAGACCGCGAAGGCGATCTCCGTCATGAAGACCAGCGGATCGACTACGAGGAAAACGGGAAGCAGCACCTTGTCGACGAGCTCGCGGTGCCAGTCGAAGGCGGAATCGGTGACCATCTGCTTCGTCCAGTAGAACAGGCCGTTCTCGGTCCCAATCGGTAGCTTCCAGAGCGAGCCCTGCAGCCACATGGAGCCGACGAGCGTCCGGGCGAGCCATGTCGCGACATTACCGCCGGTGCGCTGGCCAGGATCATCCGCCCAGTTTCGCGCCGCGATCGCGACCCCGCTAATCAGCAGGACGGTCAGGAGGATGGAAGGGAACAGCCGCAGGATGCCGAGATTCACCTGGTCCGGCTGCTGCCCGAGGAAGAATAGCCACGTGTCGAGAAAGGGATTGGTTTTCATGTCGCTGATCCACGTTCCTTCTGTTAGCCGGGCGGTCCGAGCCTGCACCCTCAGACTAAGTTCGCGGCCGCACGCGCAACTTTACGATGAGGTCAGCAAACTGAATGGCAGTCGCGAGGTTCTCCAGCTCAGGCGCCAAAACTGCCGCAAGGTCCACGACACGACCCCTTCGCGTCGCGGCTGAATGCGTAGACCGAACGACGGGATCATACCTCTCAATAGATAAGCGGTCGACGCTTCCTCTCGATAGAGGCGCATGCCTCAAGAGTGTCTGTCCGGCGCGGCACATCTGAGACGTGCGTGAAGCGCGCGGAGCGCCTCGCCTGCGGCCTCGTGGCGCCAGCGTAGCCGACCACCTCTCCGCCGTCCCGCGGTCTAGGGCTACGGTAACGAGGACGAGCGGAGCGAAGCGGACCTTATTGGCGTTGTTCGGGTTGATCCAGCGGAGCGCGCCGAGCGCGAGGTACAGAATGTTGACGCCCTGCGTTCGTATTCTGCCCGACACATAGACTAAATACCTCGACCGAGACGGCTTCCGCGTCGCGCCAGGAGCTGACGATGAGTGCTTGCCCGCGAGCGGACGTCCAAGACTCGCCCGGATTCGGCCCGCTTGCGATCGTTGCGGAAATCAGCCGGACGGCATTGCGTTGCGCGATGTCGCCTATGGATAAGAGGAACATTCAGACGCCGCTGCGCATCGCATCCTAT
>JAFAPJ010000496.1 GCA_019247255.1 Methylobacteriaceae bacterium
CCGCCCCGATCACGGGCGGGGCCGCCGGCCTCCTCGTCAAGCTCGACCCCCGTCCGGCGAACCTCCAGTTCGAGAGCCGCGCGGGCTTCCTGTGGGTCGTGCTCGCGGCCGTCGTCGTGACCCTCGCCCTGACCCAGGCGATCCGCCTGTCGCGCTTCGGCGCGCAGCTCGTCGCCTTGCGCGAGAACGAGGACGCTGCCCGCGCGCTCGGCGTCGCGCCGTTGCGCGTGAAGCTGCAGGCGATCGCGCTCTCCGGCGCGATCACGGGCGCGGCGGGCTGTCTCTACGTCCAGCAATTCCTCTATCTCGACGCCAACATCGCCTACGGGGTCTGGATCTCGGTCGAGGCGCTGCTGGCCGCGATGGTCGGGGGCGCCGGCACGGTCTTCGGCCCGCTCGTCGGGGCGGCGGTTCTCCACGTCCTCGGCGAGCTCGCGAAAGGCTTCGCGGGCCGCATCCCCGGGATCGACCTCGTCGCCTACGGCGCGCTGCTCGTCCTGGTGGTCGGCTTCGCACCGCGTGGGGTGCTCGGCCTTCTCGGCCGGCTGCGCACCCTCGGACGGGCGCAAGACGCCGCGCCCGCCCCCGCCCGCGAGGCCGCCTGATGCTGGAGGTCGAGCATGTCGGCCGCCGCTTCGGCGAGCTCGTCGCGATCGCCGACGCCTCGCTCGCGGTCGCCCCGGGCTCGATCACCGGGCTCATCGGGCCGAACGGCGCGGGCAAGACGACGCTCTTCGCGATCATCTCGGGCTTCCTGCCGCCCTCGTCTGGGCGCGTCCTCTACGGCGGCGAGGATCTCGCGGCGGTGCCGCCCCACGCCCGCGCGGCGCGCGGCATCGCCCGGACCTTCCAGATCGTGCAGCCCTTCGCGGGGCTCAGCGTGCGCGAGAACGTGGCGGTCGGCGCCTTCCTGCGCCACGCCGACCGCCGGGACGCGATCGCCCACGCGACCGCGGTCGCGACCCGGGTCGGGCTCGGCCGCGACCTCGACCGGCCGGCCTCCGACCTCACGGTCGCGGGGCGCAAGCGGCTCGAGCTCGCCCGGGCGCTCGCGACCGACCCGCAGCTCCTCCTGCTCGACGAGGTGCTGGCCGGGCTCAACCCGTCCGAGATCCGCGACATCGTGCCGGTTCTGCGCGGCATCCGGGAGAGCGGCGTCACGATCCTCATGATCGAGCACGTGATGCAGGCCGTGATGAACCTGTGCGAGCGTGTCTACGTGCTGGCGACGGGCCGCATCATCGCGAGCGGCACGCCGGCCGAGGTCACGGCCGACCCGGCCGTCATCGAGGCCTATCTCGGGCATGGCGCCGCCGCGCGGCTCGCCGGGCGGGAGCCTGCCCATGCTTGAGGTCCGGGGCCTCGCGGCGGGCTACGGCGGCACGGAGGTGCTGCGCGGCATCGACCTCGCGGTCGGGCCGGGCGAGATCGTCGCGGTGCTGGGCGCCAACGGCGTCGGCAAGACGACCTTGAACAAGACGCTCTCGGGCATCCTGTCGGCCCGGCGGGGCGAGATCCGCTTCGACGGGCAGCGGCTCGACAACCGGCCGGCCCGGGAGGTCGTCGCGGCCGGGCTCATCCATGTGCCGGAAGGCCGCAAGATCTTCCCGGACATGACGGTGCGGGAGAACCTCGAGCTCGGCAGCTACCGGCGCGGCCGGGCCCAGCGGGCCACGAATCTCGAGCGGGTGTTCACCACCTTTCCGCGGCTGCGCGAGCGGACGGGCCAGCGGGCCGGCACGCTCTCCGGCGGCGAGCAGCAGATGCTGGCGATCGGGCGCGGGCTCATGGGCGAGCCGCGGCTCCTCATCCTCGACGAGCCGTCGCTCGGCCTCTCGCCGCTCCTCGTGGAGGAGATGTTCGGGCTCGTCCGGGACCTGAACCGGGCCGGCCTCCCGATCCTGCTCGTCGAGCAGAACGTCAGCCAGTCGCTCGACCTCGCGAGCCGGGCCTACATCCTGGAGAACGGGCGCGTGGCGCTCGCCGGCAGCGCGGCCGAGGTGCGGGCCGACCCCGAGCTGCGCCGCGCCTATCTCGGGCTCTGACGCGCCATGACCCTCGTCACCCCCGGCATCCGATCCGCCTCCGAGCTCCTGGCGGAGCCGCGGCCCGACTGGCTGGAGCGCTGGTCGCGCTTCGCGGCGGACCTCACCTTCGCGGATCTGCCCGCGGAGGCGGTCGACCGGGCGCGGCTCGTGCTGCTGGACACGATCGGGGCGATCGCCGCCGGCCACCGCGAGCCCGAGACGCGGGCGCTCGTCGCCGGGCTTTTCGCCGGGCAGGGCGCGGGCCCCGCCCCCGCGATCGGGACGGGCGTGCGGCTCGCCCCCGCGATGGCCGCGCTCGCGAACGGCACGGCCGGGACGACCCTCGAGCTCGACGAGGGCAACCAATATGCCCGCGGCCACCCGGCGATCCACGTCCTGCCGGCCGTGCTCGCGCTCGGCCCCCGCAGCGGGGCGGGCGGGCGCGACCTCCTCGTGGCGCTCTGCCTCAGCTACGAGATCGGCGCCCGGATCGGGATCGCTGCGAAGCTCCGGGTCACCATGCACCCGCACGGCACCTGGGGGGCGGTCGGGGCGGCGCTCGCGGTCGCGAAGCTCGGGGGCGCGGACGCCGCCACGATCCGCGAGACCGTGAACGTCGCGGCGAATTTCGGCCTGTCCACCAGCCGCCGCACGATGCTCGAGGGCGCGACCGTGCGGAACGCCTATGCGGGCGTCGCGAACCAGCTCGGATTGCTGGCGGTCGATCTCGTGGGCGCGGGCCTTCGCGGCGAACGCGACGGGGTCGGAGCCGTCTACGGCACGGTGATCGCAGAGGATTTCCGGCCGGACGAGATGGTGCTCGATCTTGGGAACCGCTGGGAGATCGCCCGGAACTACTTCAAGCGCCACGCAGCCTGCCGCTACACCCACGGCGCGCTCGACGCGCTCGGCGCCATCGTGGCGGAGCACGGGCCGCTCGATCCCGACACCGTCCAGGCGATCGAGGTGGACACGTATGTCTGGGCCGCGCAGCTCGACGGCCCCGAGCCGGAGACGATGCTCGGCGCGAAGTTCTCGCTGCCGTTCGCGCTCGCGACCGCGATCGTCCACGGCGGCGCGAGCGTCGCGGCGTTCCGGGCGCCCGCCCTCGCCGATGCGCGGGCCCGCGCGCTCGCCCGCCGGGTCGCGGTCCGCGAGGACGGGGCGCTCACCGCCCTGCTGCCGGGCCTGCGGCCGGCCCGGCTCCGGGTGACGCTCGCCGACGGTCGCGTGCTCGCGGCCGAGACGCTGACCAATCGCGGCGACACGGAGGACCCGTACCGGCCCGACGAGGTCGTCGCGAAGTTCCGCGAGCTCGCCGAGCCCGTCTGGGGGACGGCTCATGTCGAGCGCCTGATCGAGAGCTGCCTCGGGATCGACCGCGCGGCGGATCTCGCCGGCCTCGACGCCCTCGTGTCCGAACCGCCCCTTGCAGGAGACAGCGCATGAGCCTCAAACGGCGGCTCGGCGAGCCGCGCCCCGTCGTAGCGCCGGGAATCTACGACGGACTCACCGCCTCCATCGCGGCGGCCGCCGGCTTCGAGGCGCTCTACCTCTCGGGGGCGGCGCTCGCCTACACCCGGCTCGGCCGGCCCGATATCGGGCTCGTCACGATGAGCGAGGTCGCGGACACGATCGCGCTGGTGCGCGACCGCGTCCCGACCCCGCTCGTGGTCGATGCCGATACGGGCTACGGCAACGCCCTCAACGTCCAGCGCACCGTGCGCAGCTTCGAACGGGCGGGCGCGAGCGCGGTCCAGCTCGAGGACCAGACCTTTCCGAAGCGCTGCGGGCACCTGCGGGACAAGTCGCTGATCCCGCCGGGCGAGATGGCCGGGAAGATTAAGGCCGCGGTCGACGCCCGGACGAGCTCGGAGACGCTGATCGTCGCCCGGACGGACGCGGTCGCGGTCGAGGGCCTGCCGGCCGCGGTCGCGCGCGCCGGGCTCTACGCGGAAGCCGGCGCCGACATCCTGTTCGTCGAGGCTCCGAAGAGCCGGGACGACCTCGCGGCCGTCGCCGCGGCGCTCGGGCCCGCGCGGCCGCTCCTCGCCAACATGGTCGAGGGCGGCGACACGCCGATCCTGCCGGCGGGCGAGCTCGGCGTGCTCGGCTACCGGCTCGTCATCTTCCCGGGCGGCATCGTGCGGGCGCTCGCCCGGACGGCTGAAGCCTATTACCGCTCGCTCGGCGAGACCGGGACGACGGAGCCGTTCCGCGACCGCATGTTCGACTTCAATGCGCTCAACGCGCTCATCGGCACCCCCGACATGCTGGAGCGCGGCCGCGCCTACGAGAGCTTCGGAGGCCGAACGAACCGGGCGGCGTGATGTGGCCTTAAATGAACGGCGGCCCTCCTCCCCACCCGGCCGCTGCGCGGCCACCCTCCCCTGAAGGGGAGGAGCCACCCGCGCCTTTTCCGGCCACCTTCCCAGGTGCCGGAAAGGCGCAGCGGGACCTGCAAGGCACCGATCCCTCCCCTTCAGGGGAGGGTGGCGCGGCCGCAGGCCGCGACGGGTGGGGGTGCTACCCCGCCTGCCGCTCGTTGGCGGCGGCGATCGCCAGGAGCTCGCCTTCGTAGGCGATCAGCCGGCGCGCCTGTTTCAGCGCCTTATA
>JAFAPJ010000294.1 GCA_019247255.1 Methylobacteriaceae bacterium
CGGCCGTGAAGGCCTCGGGCCGCTCGAGCATGACGAGGTGCCCGCAGCCTTCGAGCACGTCGAGCCGGGCGCCCGCGATGCGCTCCGCCATTCGGCTCATGCCCGGCACGGGCGCGTTCGCGTCCTCCGTTCCGGCGACGAGAAGCGTCGGCACGCAGATCCGACCGAGCGCGTCCCGGAGGTCGAAGCCGATCATCGCGAGCGTGCTTGCCCGGAAAGCTTCGTCCGGCGTGTCGGCGATCGCCTCGCGGGCGAGCGCGGGGCCGGCCTCGTCGGCGCCCTCCCCCACCATGCCGGCCACCATCCCGGGCGCGAGGTCGCGCAGCGTGCGGCCCTCGTCGAGCGGCGCGAGACGCGCCCGCACGAAGTCCTCGGCCCAGCGCGGGTCTTTGCCGCCGAAGGCGGCGCTCGTCTGGGCCAAGACGGCCGCGCGGGCCGGCCCCATCCCGGCCGCAAGATAGGCCTGGACGATCATGCCGCCGATCGAATGGCCGACGAGGATCGGGTCCGGGAGACCCAGCGCCGCGACGAAGCGCGCGAGCGCCTCGCCATATCCGTCAATGCCGCCGGGCGGGATCGCGGCCGAGCCCGCATAGCCCGGCATGTTCCAGGCGATCGTCCGAAAGCGGTCGCCGAGCGCCGCGAGCTGGCGCGTGAAGAGCCGCGCTCCGCCCCCGATCCCGTGCAGGAACACGATCGTGGGCGCTGCCGGATCGCCCGCCGCCAGATAGGTGAAGCGCCCGTCCGGCGTCGTGGCGCTCGCGATCTCCGCCATGCTGGCGACCTCCGCTCCGCTCCCCGCCCCACGATAGCGGCTCGCCGCCCGATGAAAAGATGTTTTAAGCCTAAAACAATTCGGCCTATGCTCCGGGCGTTCGCGAGGCTGGAGGAGCCATGCCGATCAACCGCCGGGATTGCGACGCGCAGGACCGCGACGACCCGCTGGCCTTCGCCCGGGACCGCTTCTCGCTGCCCGAGGGCGTGATCTACCTCGACGGGAATTCGCTCGGCGCCCTCCCCCGCGGCGTCGCCGCGCGCGTCGCCGAGACGGTCGAGCGCGAATGGGGGCGCGACCTCATCGCCTCCTGGAACACGGCGGATTGGTACGGCGCGCCGGGCCGGGTCGGCGCGAAGCTCGCCCGGCTCCTCGGCGCACGTCCCTCCGAGGTCACGATCACGGATTCGATCTCGGTCAACCTGTTCAAGCTGCTCGTCGCCGCCTGCCGGATGCGGCCGGGCCGCACCGAGATCCTGGCGGAGGCCGGGAACTTCCCGTCCGACAACCACATCGTGGACAGCGTCGCGCGGCTGCTTGGCCTCACGGCGCGCTACGTCCCGGCCTCCGAGATCGCGGGGGCCGTCGGGCCGCAGACGGCCGTCGCGACGCTCTCCCACGTGAACTACCGCTCGGCCCTCATGCAGGACATGGGCGCGGTGACGGCGGCAATTCACGCGGCCGGCGCGCTCGCCGTCTGGGACCTCGCGCATTCCTCCGGCGCCGTTCTTCTCGACCTCGACCGGTCGGGCTCGGATTTCGCTGTCGGCTGCGGCTACAAGTACCTGAACGGCGGGCCGGGCGCGCCGTCCCACATCTTCGTGGCCGAGCGGCACCTCGCCCATTTCGACCAGCCGCTCACCGGCTGGTTCGGCCATGCCGACCCGTTCCGCTTCGAGCCGGATTTCGCCAAGGCGCCCGGCATCCGGGCGGCGCTCTGCTCGACGCCGCCCATCGTCTCGCTCGTCGCCTTCGAGGCGGCGCTCGACGCATTCGATGATGTCGAGATGGCGGAGCTCGCCGCGAAGGGCCGCGCGCTCTGCGATCTGTTCATCGCGCTCGCCGACGAGCGCCTCGCCCGCTTCGGCGTCGCGCTCGCGACCCCGCGCGACGGGAGCGTGCGCGGGAACCATGTGTCGCTCCGCCATCCGAACGGCTACGGGGTCGTCCGGGCGCTCATCGGGCGGGGCGTGATCGGCGACTTTCGGGCGCCGGACGCGATGCGCTTCGGGGTGGCGCCGCTCTACATCCGCTTCACGGACGTGTTCGACGCGGTCGCGGCGATGGAGGACGTGCTCGCGCGCGAGACCTGGCGCGACCTGGCCCCGACCGAAGCCGGGGCGGTCACGTGACCGACCGCGCCGCACCGGCGAAGGACGCCGCCTGGCACGAGGCCAAGCTCGATTTCGCGAAGGACATGTCCTACGCGGATTACCTCGATCTCGACCGGATCCTGGCGGCGCAGCACCCGCTCTCGCACGACCCGAACGAGCTCCTCTTCATCGTGCAGCACCAGGTGAGCGAGCTGTGGATGCGGCTCATGCTGCACGAGCTCGAGGGCGCGCTCGCGGCGATCCGGGAGGATCGACTCCCGCAGGCCTTCAAGGCGACGGCGCGCGTCTCCCGCATCATGGAGCAGCTCGTGAACGCCTGGAGCGTGCTCGCCACGATGACGCCGTCGGAATATTCGACGATCCGGCCCTATCTCGCGAACTCGTCCGGCTTCCAGTCCTTCCAGTACCGGGCGATCGAGTTTCGTCTCGGCAACAAGAACCGCGCCCTCATCCGGCCGCACGCGCACGACCCGGCCCGCCTCGCGGTCGTGCAGGCAGCCTTCGACGAGCCCTCGCTCTATGACGAGGCGATCCGCTGCCTCGCCCGCCGCGGCTTCGCGATCGACCCGGCGCTCCTCGACCGGGCGCCCGACGCCGAGCGCCGCGAGGAGCCGAGCGTCGCCGCCGCCTGGACGGCCGTGTACCGGAACCCGGACACCTATTTCGACCTCTACGAGCTCGCCGAGGAGCTCGTCGACGTGGAGGAAGCCTTTCGGCTCTGGCGCTTCCGCCACGTCACGACGGTCGAGCGTATCATCGGCTTCAAGCGCGGGACGGGCGGGACGGCGGGCGTGTCCTACCTGCGCAAGATGCTCGACGTCGTGCTCTTCCCCGAGCTCTGGCGGGTCCGGACGGAGCTGTAGCTATCGGCCTGCGCGCCGAGCCCGATTGGCCCCGTGGCGGACGCGTTGTAGCCTCCGTCCCGCAACGACAATGAAGATCAGGGGGAACGCGCATGGATCGGCGGGCACTTCTCACGGGCGGCGCGGTGGCGACGGCAGCGGCCTTTCCGGCGCCGGCGATCGCTCAGGCGCAGCCCGCGATCCGCTGGCGACTCGCCTCGAGCTACCCGAAATCGCTCGACACGCTCTTCGGCGCCGGCGTGAAGATCGCCGAGCGGGTCGCGGCCGCGACCGACGGCCGCTTTCAGATCCAGGTCTTCGCGGCGGGCGAGATCGTGGGCGGGCTCCAGGTGCTCGACGCGGTCCAGAACGGCACGGTCGAGTGCTCCTACACCCTGTCGAGCTACTTCATCGGCAAGG
>JAFAPJ010000477.1 GCA_019247255.1 Methylobacteriaceae bacterium
CGATCGTCGTCATCGCGGCCGGCTCACGGCCTGGCGGGACCGGTTTGCCGATCTCCGGGCTTCTGGGCTAGCTGCCCGAAGGTCCGCGCGCGCGGACCGTCGAGACGACACCATGACGAACGACCCTCGCGAGCGGGCCCCCGAGCCAGCGCGCGGCTGCTTAGCAATCATCCTGGCGGCTGGCGAGGGCACGCGGATGCGCTCGCGGACCCCGAAGGTCCTGCACCGGATCGCGGGCCGCACGATGCTGGCGCATGTCCTCGCGGCCGTGCAGGAGGCGGGGGCGGACCGCGTGGCCGTCGTCGTCGGGCCGGACCGCGAGGACGTCGCCGCGGAAGCCCGGCGCGCGCTCCCCGACGTCGCGATCGCGGTCCAGCGCGAGCGGCGAGGCACGGCCCATGCGGTGCTGGCGGCCCGCGACGCTCTCGCAACCCCGACGGACGACGTCGTCGTGGCCTACGCGGACACGCCGCTCGTCGGGGCCGACACCTTTCGGCGGCTGCGGGCGCCGCTCGGGGACGGCGCGAGCGTCGCGGTGCTCGGCTTCGAGGCCGACGACCCGACCGGCTACGGCCGCCTCCTCGCCGAGGGCGGTCGGCTCGTCGCGATCCGCGAGGAGCGCGACGCGTCCCCGGCCGAGCGCGCCGTGCGCCTCTGCAATGCGGGCCTGATGGCGCTCGCGGGCGCCGAGGCGCTCGCGACACTCGAGGCGATCGGCGACGCGAACGCGAAGGGCGAGTATTACCTGACGGACGCCGTCGAGGTCGCGGTCCAGTCGGGCCGCCGCGCGGTCGTCGTGACGGCGCCCGAGGACGAGGTCGCGGGCGTGAACGACCGGGCGCAGCTCGCGGCGGCCGAGGGGATCGTGCAGCGGCGGCTGCGGCGCCGCGCCATGCTGTCCGGCGTGACGCTCGTCGACCCGGACAGCGTCCACCTGTCGGCCGACACCGATCTCGGACAGGACGTCGTCGTCGAGCCGCATGTCTGGTTCGGGCCGGGCGTCAGCGTCGCGTCCGGGGCGACGATCCGGGCCTTCAGCCATCTCGAGGGCGCGCAGGTCGGGGAGGGCGCGATCGTCGGTCCCTTCGCGCGCCTGCGCCCCGGTGCCTTTCTCGAGGCCGAGGTCCATGTCGGAAATTTCGTCGAGGTGAAGAACAGCCGGCTCGAGCGCGGCGTGAAGGCGAACCACCTCGCCTATCTCGGCGATGCGACCGTCGGGGCCGGGACGAATGTCGGGGCCGGCACGATCACCTGCAATTACGACGGGGCCGCGAAGCACCGCACGGCGATCGGGGCGGGCGCCTTCATCGGCTCGAACTCCTCCCTCGTCGCGCCCGTGACGATCGGGGCCGGCGCCTATGTCGGGTCGGGCTCGGTGGTCACCGCGGACGTGCCCGCGGGGGCGCTCGCGATCGGGCGTGGCCGGCAGGTCGTCAAGGAGGGCTGGGCGGCGGCGAGACCTCGGAAAGGCTAACGCGCGGCGGGCGTGGCGTCCGCCCGCCCGCATCCGGTATGGAGACCGCTTGGACGCGGGAAAGGTCAGCGCATGTGCGGCATCGTCGGGATCCTGGGCAAAGGCGCCGTCGCCACGCAGGTGGTCGATGCGCTGAAGCGCCTTGAATACCGCGGCTACGATTCAGCGGGCGTCGCAACGCTGGAGGACGGCCGCCTCGCCCGCCGCCGCGCCGAAGGCAAGCTCGACAACCTCCAGCTCAAGCTGTCCGAGGCGCCCCTCTCCGGGGCGATCGGGATCGGGCATACGCGCTGGGCGACCCACGGGCGCCCGAACGAGGTGAACGCGCACCCGCACGCGACGGACAAGCTCGCGGTCGTCCATAACGGCATCATCGAGAATTACGCGGAGCTGAAGGCCGAGCTCGCGGCCGAGGGGGTCGTCTTCGAGACCCAGACGGACACGGAGGTCGTGGCTCAGCTCGTCACCGCGAAGCTCCGGGCCGGCAAGTCGCCCATGGAGGCCGTCGCGACCACCTTGCCGCGGCTCCGCGGCGCCTTCGCGCTCGCCTTCCTGTTCGAGGGCGAGAGCGAGTTGCTGATCGGCGCGCGCCACGGTCCGCCGCTCGCGGTCGGCTGGGGCGAGGGCGAGATGTATCTCGGCTCCGACGCGCTCGCGCTCGCGCCCTTCACGGACGAGGTCACCTATCTCGAGGATGGCGATTGGGTCGTCCTGACCCGCACCGACGCGGTGATCCGCGACCTCGACGGCCACCCGGTCGATCGCCGGCGCCAGCGCGTCCCGACGAACTCGTTTCTCGCGAGCAAAGGCAACCACCGCCATTTCATGGCGAAGGAGATCTACGAGCAGCCCGAGGTCGTCGGGCACACGATCGCGCATTACGTCGACTTCGCGACGGGCCAGGCCTGCCCGCCGCGGATGCCGTTTTCGTTCAAGGACCTGCGCCGGGTCTCGATCACGGCCTGCGGAACGGCGTCCTATGCGGGCCACGTCGCGAAATACTGGTTCGAGCGCTTGGCCCGGCTCAATGTCGAGCTCGATGTCGCGTCCGAGTTCCGCTACCGCGAGGCGCCGTCCGATCCGGGCGAGCTCGCGATCTTCGTGTCGCAATCGGGCGAGACCGCGGACACGCTGGCGTCGCTCCGCTACGCGAAGGAAGCCGGCCAGCACGTCCTCAGCGTCGTCAACGTCCCGACCTCGACCATGGCGCGGGAAAGCGAAGCGGTCGCCCCGACCCTCGCCGGGGTGGAGATCGGCGTCGCCTCGACGAAGGCCTTCACCTGCCAGCTCGCGGCGCTTCTCTCGCTCGCCATCATGGCGGGACGCGAGCGCGGCACGCTCTCCGACGAGGAGGAGAAGCGCCTCGTCGCGGCGCTCGTCGCGGTGCCCGGCCTGATGACGGAGGCCCTGAAGCTCGAAGGCGAGATCGAGACGCTGTCCCACGAGCTCGCCCGCGCCCGCGACGTCCTCTATCTCGGGCGCGGCACCTCCTATCCGCTCGCGCTCGAGGGCGCGCTGAAGCTGAAGGAGATCAGCTACATCCACGCCGAGGGCTACGCGGCGGGCGAGCTCAAGCACGGGCCGATCGCGCTCGTCGACGAGACGATGCCGGTCATCGTCATCGCGCCGCACGACGCGCTCTTCGAGAAGACGGTCTCCAACATGCAGGAGGTCGCGGCCCGGGGCGGCCGCATCATCCTCATCACGGACGACCGCGGCGCTCAGGAAGCGGGTCTCAGGACGGAAGCGACGATTGTGATGCCCTCCGTCCACCCGACCGTGGCGCCGATCGTCCACGCCGTGCCGGTGCAACTGCTCGCCTACCACACCGCCG
>JAFAPJ010000481.1 GCA_019247255.1 Methylobacteriaceae bacterium
CTTCCGCAAAGGCGAAATCGAGCCCGCAGACCTCGCAGGACGGCCGGATCGCCAGGAAGCCCGCGAAGAGGTGACCCTGGCCGCAGCGCGGGCAGCGGCCGCGCAGGCCGGTCGTGACGGGTGACGGCTGGTTGGGGGTGTAGCTCACGCGGGGGCGCCTCCTCGCCTTTCGACATGGGGCGGCATGGCCGCGAGGCAATGCGTCACGAGCGGCCGAGACGCGAAGGGCGGCCGCGAGGCCGCCCTTCATTCGTGTCCGGCGGGCTCAATGCGCTCCGGCCGCGTGCCCGCCGCCCGAGCCCCAGACGTAGATCGCCGCGAAGAGGAAGAGCCACACCACGTCGACGAAGTGCCAGTACCAGGCCGCGAATTCGAAGCCGAGATGCTGGGTCGTGGTGAAGCCGCCGCGCAGCGCGCGGACCAGGCACACGGCCAGGAAGATCGTGCCGACGATCACGTGGAAGCCGTGGAAGCCCGTCGCCATGAAGAAGGTCGAGCCATAGATGTGGCCGGAGAACCCGAAGGCCGCGTGGCTGTACTCGAAGGCCTGGCAGATCGAGAACAGGACGCCGAGCCCGATCGTGAGCGCGAGCCCTTGGATCAGGCCCTTGCGGTCGTTCTCGAGGAGCGCGTGATGCGCCCAGGTGACCGTCGTCCCCGAGGTCAGCAGGATCAGCGTGTTGAGCAGCGGCAGATGCCAGGGATCGAAGGTCTCGATGCCCTTCGGCGGCCAGGCCGCGACGAGCTCGGCCCGTGAATATTGCATCGGGTCGTTGGGGTAGAACGCCGCGTCGAAATAGGCCCAGAACCAGGCCACGAAGAACATCACCTCGGAGGCGATGAACAGCATCATGCCGTAGCGATGGCTGATCTGCACCACCCGGGTGTGGTGGTGGCCGGGGCCAGCCTCACGGACCACGTCCGTCCACCAGGCCGCCATCACGTAGAGGACGCCGAGCAGCCCCGCCCCGAAGATATACGGTCCGGCCTTCAGCCCTGCGACCGGCAGGCCCTTCATGGTCAGGACGAGGCCGACCATCATCCCGAAGGCGCTGATCGAGCCGATGATGGGCCACGGGCTCGGATCGACCAGATGATAATCGTGCTTGACCTCAGCCGTCTGGGCCATCTCGGGCGAACTCCAGGTTCCGATCGTGCGGCGCGCGGGCCGCTTAAAGCTTCCGTTTCGCCGAGGCGTCAACCGCCGCCACCGGCTCGCCGTTCTTGGAGGCGAAATAAGTATAGGACAGCGTGATCGCGCTCATGCTGTCGAGGTTGTGGTCCTTCGTGATCGACGGGTCGACGTAGAACACGACCGGCACCTCGAGGGTCTCGCCGGCCTTCAAGGTCTGCTCGTCGAAGCAGAAGCATTTCAGCTTCACGAAGACCGACCCGGCCTGGCCCGGCTGCACGTTGTAGGTCGCCACACCCGTCGAGGGGCGCGGGCCGTCGTTGCGCACCCGGAAGAACACCGTCTGGGTCTCGCCGACGCGCGTGGATATCTCCCGCATCTCCGGCGCGAAGCTCCATTGCAGCCCCGGTGCGACGTTCGTGTCGAAGCGCACCGTGACCCGACGTTCGATGACGCTCTCGGCCGCCTTGTCCGAGATGATCGGGGTCCCGTCGAAGCCCGTGAAGTTGCAGAACAGCGTGTAGAGCGGCACGGCCGCGTAGGCCGCGCCCACCATCGCGACCGCCAGGCCGAGGCAGGCGAGACCCGTCGCGCGGATGGCGCGCGCCGTGCGGGCTGCGCGGGCTTGCGGATCCTCGCTCATCTCACAGCGGCCTGTTGAGCACCTGCGGCCCAAGCTTGGCGATCGTGACCGCGTAGAACATGAGCACCAGGAAGCCGAGCGCGAGCCCGATCGCGATCGAGCGGGCGCGACGCCGCTTCAGCTCCTCCGGCGTCCATCCGGACCGGGGCGGCGTCGGCACGCTCACCAAGGCAGCCCCGGAACCGGCCGGAAGAACCCGAAGGCGTGCTCCGCGAGCAGCGCCGAGAACGGCAGGAAGACGTAGAGGATGGAGAAGCCGAACAGCTCCATCGCGGCCCGCGCGGCCGGCTGCCCGTCGCGCACCCGGTAGACCTTGACCGAGAGGGCGAGCATCGCGGCCCCGGCAAGGCCCGCGACCGCGAGATAGACGAGCCCGCCGAAGCCGAGCGCAACGGGCAGCAGCCCGAAGGGCGCGAGGATCAGGCTGTAGAGGAGGATCTGCCGGCGCGTCTCGTCGGGGCCGCTGACGTTCGGCAGCATCGGGATGCCGGCCCGCGCGTAATCCTCGGACTTCACGAGCGCCAGGGCCCAGAAATGGGGCGGCGTCCACAGGAAGATGATGCCGAAGAGCACGAGCCCGACGAGGCTCACCTGCCCGGTGACCGCGGCCTCCGCGACGACGGGCGGCAGGGCGCCGGCCGCGCCCCCGATGACGATGTTCTGCGCGGTCAGGCGCTTCAGCCCCATCGAGTAGATCACGACGTAGAACAGGATCGTGAAGGCAAGGAGCCCCGCCGCGAGCCAGTTTGCGAAGAGCCCGAGCATGAGCACCGAGCCGACCGCGAGGCTGACCCCGAAGGCGAGCGCTTCCTCGCGCGTGACCCGGCCGGCCGGAATCGGCCGCGTCCGGGTCCGCGTCATGACGGCGTCGATATCGGCTTCCCACCACATGTTGAGGCAGCCCGAGGCGCCAGCTCCGACCGCGATGAGGAGAAGCGAGGCCGCCGCGATCACGGGATGGACGTCGGGATGGACGACCACCATCCCGACGAGCGCCGTGAAGATGACGAGCGACATCACGCGCGGCTTCAGAAGCGCGAAGAAGTCCCCGACCTCCGCCGTCGAGGCGCGGGGGGGCGCCAGGTCCGGCGCGAAGCGTTGCGCGATGGTGCTCATGACAACCTCAGGCCCGCCTGACAGGGCGGGATCCGCCGACCGCCCGTGGAGGCGGCCGGCGCTCGTGCTCGCGGGAGGCCGCCCACCGGCGGCCGCCCGATCTCAGTGCTCGGTATCCGCGATGCGGGGCAGCGTCTCGAACTGGTGGAAGGGCGGCGGCGAAGGCAGCGTCCATTCGAGCGTCGTGGCGCCTGCACCCCACGGGTTGTCCGCGGCCTGCACCCGGCTCTGAAAGGCGCGCCAAACGCCGAACAGGAACACGAACAGCCCGGCGAAGAAGAAGTAGGCGCCGAACGAGGCAATCCGGTTCCAGTCCGACAGCGCGTCCGGGTAGTCCGCGTAGCGCCGCGGCATGCCCGCCAGCCCCAGGAAGTGCATGGGGAAGAACAGCACGTTCGCCCCGATGAACGAGATCCAGAAATGCAGGATCCCGATCCGCTCGGGGATGATGCGTCCGGTCATCTTCGGGAACCAGTAGTAGATTCCGCCGAAGATCATGAACACGGCGCCGAGCGACAGCACGTAGTGGAAGTGCGCCACCACGTAGTAGGTGTCGTGCATGTAGCGGTCGACGCCGGCATTGGCGTGTTCCTCTCATGAGACGCCGACCACCGAGAACAGGAAGATGAAGCCGACCGCCCAGTGCATCGCGGCCGAGAAGCGGATCGAGCCGCCCCACATCGTCGCGATCCACGAGAAGATCTTCACGCCCGTCGGCACCGCGATCACCATCGTGGCGAAGACGAAATAGGCCTGCGTCTGCAGGGACAGGCCGACCGTGTACATGTGGTGCGCCCACACGACGAAGCCGACGACGCCGATCGCCACCATCGCGTACGCCATGCCGAGATAGCCGAAGATCGGCTTCTTCGAGAAGGTCGAGATGATATGCGAGACGATGCCGAAGGCCGGCAGGATCATGATGTACACTTCGGGGTGTCCGAAGAACCAGAACAGGTGCTGGTAAAGCACCGGGTCGCCGCCTCCGGCAGGGTCGAAGAACGTCGTCCCGAAGTTGCGGTCCGTGAGCAGCATCGTGATCGCGCCGGCGAGGACCGGGAGCGAGAGGAGCAGCAGGAACGCCGTCACCAGCATCGACCAGGCGAAGAGCGGCATCTTGTGCAGCGTCATGCCCGGGGCGCGCATGTTCAGGATGGTCGTGATGAAGTTGATCGCGCCGAGGATCGAGCCCGCGCCCGCGAGATGGAGCGAGAAGATCGCGAAATCGAGCGCCGGCCCGGGATGGCCCGTCGTCGAGAGCGGCGGGTAGACCGTCCAGCCGCCGCCGAAGCCGTTCGCGCCCGGGGCCCCCTCGAAGAACAGGGAGGTGACGAGGAGCGCGAAGCCCGCGACCGTCAGCCAGAACGACACGTTGTTCATGCGCGGGAATGCCATGTCAGGCGCCCCGATCATCAAAGGCACGAACCAGTTGCCGAAGCCGCCGATGAGCGCCGGCATCACCAGGAAGAACACCATGATGAGGCCGTGCCCGGTGACGAACACGTTGTAGGTCTGCGGGTTGGAGAAGATCTGCAGGCCCGGCTCCTGCAGCTCCATGCGCATCGCGACAGAGAGCACCGCGCCGACCATGCCGGCGCAGAAGGAGAACACGAGGTAGAGCGTGCCGATATCCTTGTGGTTGGTCGAATAGAGCCAACGACGGATGCCGGTCGGGTGATCGTGATGGTCGGCGTGGGCGGCGTGCGCTGCGGAGGCCATGGGCGTGTCCTGGAAGCGTGCGTTAGCGGGCGGCGAAAAGCGGACGAGGCGATTCGATCGCGGCGTATTGCTGCTTGGCCTTGTCGAGCCAGGCGGCATAGTCGCGCTCGCTCACGACGCGCAGCGTGATCGGCATGAAAGCGTGGCGC
>JAFAPJ010000506.1 GCA_019247255.1 Methylobacteriaceae bacterium
CGCCGAGGGCATGCCCCCGGCGGCTGTCGCAAAAACCCTCGCGCGATAATTGAGCGCGACTAATTCTTGGTCTTGTCGACCAGGGCCCGTTGCTTGATCCACGGCATCATCTCGCGAAGCTTCGCGCCGACGATCTCGATGTCGTGCTGGGCGAGCTTGGCGCGCGTCGCCTTGAATGACGTCTGGTTGACGCGGTTCTCGAGCATCCAGTCGCGGGTGAACTTGCCCGACTGGATGTCGCGCAGCACGCGCCGCATCTCGGTCTTGGTCTCGTCCGTGATGATGCGCGGCCCGGTGACGTACTCGCCGTACTCGGCCGTGTTCGAGATCGAGTAGTTCATGTTGGCGATGCCGCCCTCGTAGATGAGGTCGACGATGAGCTTCACCTCGTGGAGGCACTCGAAATAGGCCATCTCGGGCGCGTAGCCGGCCTCGACCAGCGTCTCGAAGCCGCCCTTGATGAGCTCGACGAGCCCGCCGCAGAGCACGACCTGCTCGCCGAAGAGATCCGTCTCGCATTCCTCCTTGAACGTCGTCTCGATGATGCCGGCCCGCCCGCCGCCATTGGCCGAGGCGTACGACAGGCCGAGGTCATGAGCGTTGCCGGACGCGTCCTGGTGGATGGCGATCAGCGTCGGCACGCCGCCGCCGCGCAGATATTCGGACCGGACCGTGTGTCCCGGGCCCTTGGGCGCCACCATGAGGACGTCGAGGTCGCGGCGGGGCTCGATCAGGTTGAAATGGACGTTGAGCCCGTGCGCGAAGAGGAGCGCCGCGCCCTCCTTCATGTTGGCCTGCAGGCTGTCGCGGTAGATGTCGGCCTGCAGCTCGTCCGGGGTCAGCATCATCACCACGTCGGCCCAGCTCGCGGCTTCGGCCGGGTTCATCACCCGGAAGCCCGCCCCTTCGGCCTTCGCGCGGGTCGCCGAGCCGTCCTTCAGCGCGATCGCGATGTCCTTCACGCCCGAGTCGCGCAGGTTCTGCGCATGCGCATGGCCCTGGCTGCCATAGCCGACGATGACGACCTTCTTCGACTTGATCAGGTTGATATCGGCGTCGCGATCGTAATAGACGCGCATGATCTCTCGTCCCCCCGGGCGTCGTCCTGCCCTGTTCTGTTCAAGCGGATGGCGGCGGAGCGCCGGATGAGCGGCGCCGGTTGTAGCGACGCCGGGCGGGCTGGCAAGGCTTCGCGTCCCGAGGCGGACCCGACCCCGGACACCGTTCTCGCCTTCTGGCGGGAGGCCGGCAGCGAACGCTGGTTCGACGCCGATCCTGCTTTCGACGCGGCGTGCCGCGCGCGTTTTCTCGGCGTCTACGAGGCCGCCGCCGCGGGCCGGCTCGCCGGCTGGGAGGCCACGCCCGACGGCGCGCTCGCGCTCGCCATCCTGCTCGACCAGATGCCCCGCAACATGTTTCGCGGCACTGCACGCGCCTGGTCGACGGACGCGCTCGCCCTCTCGGTCGCCGAGCGGGCCCTCGCCCGCGGCGACGACGGACGCGTCGCGCCAGAGCTTCGGCGCTTCTTCTACCTGCCCTTCATGCACGCGGAGGACCTCGCGGCGCAGGAGCGCTCCGTCGCCTTGAACGAGGCGCTCGGCGACGAGGACGCGGTCCGCTGGGCGCGCCACCACCGGGACGTGGTCGCCCGTTTCGGTCGCTTCCCGCATCGCAACGCCACGCTCGGGCGGGCGAGTCGCCCGGACGAGATCGCCTTCCTGAAGGCGAGCGAGTTCCGGGGGTGAACAGGCCCGGCCTCGGCCGCGAACCTTGACGCCCGGCGCGCCATCGCCTAGACGCGCGGGCTTCGCGGAACAACTCGGCTGTCGAGGCGCGGCGGGCGTTCGCCCGTCGGCCATCGCGGCGGCCTTCAGCCCAGGATCGATCCCATGTCCCGCCGCTGCGAACTGACCGGCAAAGCCGTGCTCGCTGGCAACCTCGTCAGCCACTCGAACCGGAAGACGCGGACGCGCTTCCTCCCGAATCTCGTCAACGTCACGCTCCTGTCGGAGCGGCTCGGGCGGCCGGTGCGGCTGCGCATCACCGCGCATGCGCTCCGCTCGGTCGAGCATCGCGGCGGGCTCGACGCGTTCCTGACGAAGGCGTCCGAGACCGAGCTCTCACTGCGCGCGCGCCGGCTGAAGCGCGAGATCGCCGAGAAGGCCGGCGCCGCGGCGTAGCGCCTGCATCGAGGGCGCGAGGCTGCGGCCCCGTCCTTGAGACCCGCGGACGGCCGGATCCCGGCCGACGGGATCGGCTTTTCGGGTCCCGCCGACGCGCGCAGCTTCGACGCGATCCGGGCTGGCTTTCGCTGGACGGTCCCGGCCCGCTACAACATGGGCGTCGACGTCGCCGATCGCTGGGCGGCGGCCGATCCCGACCGGCCGGCCGTGATCGAGGTCCGGCCCGACGGCGCCACCGACATCCTAACCTTCGAGGCGCTCCGCGAGCGCTCGAACCGGCTCGCCGACGCGCTGCGCCAGCGCGGAATCGGCCCCGGCGACCGGGTCGCCGTGCTGCTCCAGCAGGGGGTCGCGGTCCCGGTCGTCCATTGCGCGATCTACAAGCTCGGCGCCGTCGCGCTCCCGCTCGCGGCCGTCTTCGGGGCGGATGCGCTCGCCTATCGTCTCGCCGATGCCGGGGCGCGCGCCGTCGTGACGGGCTCCGTCGGGGCCGCGAAGATCGCGACGATCCGGGCCGAGCTGCCGGCGCTCGAGCGCGTGCTCTCGATCCACGGGCCGGACGGCGACGTCGAGGGTCTCGACGAGGCGATCCGGGAGGGGTCGCCGGACTTCACGCCCCGGGACACGGCGGCCGACGATCCGGCGCTCATGATCTACACGTCGGGCACGACGGGGCCGCCGAAAGGCGCGCTCCACGCCCATCGCGTGCTCCTCGGCCATCTGCCCGGGATCATCTTCCCGCACGCCCTTTTCCCGCGCGAGGGCGACCGTTTCTGGACGCCGGCCGACTGGGCCTGGGCGGGCGGCCTCCTCGACGTGCTCCTGCCCTCGCTCCGCTACGGTGTGCCCGTCGTCGCCCGCAAGTTCGACAAGTTCGACCCCGAGGCCGCCTTCGACCTCATGGCGCGGCTCGCCATCCGCAACGCCTTCATCCCGCCGACCGCCCTCAGGATGCTGCGCACCGTGCCGCGCCCGCGCGAGCGCTTCGCCCTCACCATGCGCTCGCTGATGTCCGCCGGCGAGGCGCTCGGGCCCGAGACCGCCGCCTGGGGTCGCGAGGCCTTCGGCATCCCCATCGACGAGGCCTACGGCCAGACCGAGTGCAACCTCGTGGTCGGGACCTCATCGGCGCTGGGCGTGATGAAGCCCGGCGCGACCGGCCGCCCGCTCCCCGGCCACGACGTCGCGGTGATCCGGCCGGACGGCACGCCCTGCGAGCCCGGCGAGCTCGGCCAGATCGCGGTCAGGCGGCCGAATCCCGTGATGTTCCTCGGCTACTGGAACCGCGAGGACGCGACCCGGGCGAAGTTCGTCGGTGATTGGATGACGACGGGCGACCAGGCGATCGTCGACCCGGACGGGTTCATCTCGTTCATCGGGCGCGACGACGACGTCATCACCTCGGCCGGCTACCGGATCGGTCCCGGCGAGATCGAGGATTGCCTGCTGCGCCACCCGGCGGTCGCGCTCGCGGCGGCCGTCGGCAAGCCTGATCCGCTCCGGACCGAGATCGTGAAGGCCTTCGTGGTGCCGAAGCCCGGCTACGCGCCCTCCGACGCGCTGTCGGCCGACATCCAGGCCTTCGTGCGCGAGCACCTCTCGGCGCACGAATACCCGCGCGAGATCGCGTTCCGGGCGGAACTGCCGATGACGACGACCGGCAAGGTCATCCGCCGGCTCCTGCGCGCCGAGGCCTGACGTCGCGCGGGAGGGCGGAGGGTCTCGCCTCCGCGCCGGCCGCTCTACTCGGCCGCCACCTTGATCACGCCGCGGCGGATCTGATCCTCCTCGATCGATTCGAAGAGCGCCTTGAAGTTGCCTTCCCCAAAGCCCTCGTCGCCCTTGCGCTGGATGAACTCGAAGAAGATCGGACCGACCACCGTCTGGGAGAAGCGCTGCAGCAGCACCTTGGTGTAACCGCCCTCAACGACGCCCTCCCCGTCGATCAGGATGCCGTTTTGGCGCAGGCGCTCGATCGGCTCGTCGTGGTTCTTCACGCGTTTGTCGATCCGGGAATAGTAGATCTCATTCGGCGCCGGCATGAAGCCCACGCCGTTCCCGATCAGGCTCTCGATGGTTCGGTAAAGGTCGGTCGAGCCCAGCGCCACGTGCTGGATGCCCTCGCCCTTGTACTCTTGCAGATATTCCTGGATCTGCCCGGTCTCGCCGGCATCCTCGTTGATCGGGATGCGGATCTTGCCGTCCGGGCTCGTCATGGCGCGAGAGCGCAGGCCCGTGATCTTCCCCGAGATGTCGAAATAGTGGATCTGGCGGAAGTTGAAGAGCCGCTCGTAGAACTCGGCCCAGGGATTGAGCTGGCCCTGATAGACGTTGTGGGTCAGGTGATCGATGTAGAAGAGGCCGGCCCCTTCGGGCTTCGCGTCCCGCTCGCCCAGCCACTCGAAATCGACGTCGTAGATCGAGCCCTTCGCGCCGTAGCGGTCGACGAGGAAGAGATGCAGTCCGCCGATCGCCTCGATCGCCGGGATCGCGAGCTCGCCCGGCCCGACGGCGCGGTCGATCGGCTTCGCGCCGAGCGAGAGCGCGCGCTGGAACGCGCGTTCCGCGTCCACGACCCGGAACGCCATCGCCGGGGCGGAGGGGCCGTGCTCGGCGACGAAGCGGGCCGCATGGCTGTCCGGCTCGGCGTTGAGCAGGAAGTTGATCCCGCCCTGGCGATAGAGCGTGACGTCCTTCGAGCGATGCTTGGCGACGGGCTGGAACCCCATCGTGCGGAAGAGCCGGTCGAGCTCCGCCTTGTCCGGATGCGCGAACTCGACGAACTCGAACCCGTCCGTGCCCATCGGGTTCTCGGCCGAGATGTCGGGCGGCGGCGCGTCGTGCGGGAAGGGACCCATCCTGTCCTCCGGGGCTTGGCGGCCGGGCAGGGCCGGCGCATGATGCGTGAGAATGCGCAGATCGAAGGCGATGTCCTCGCGTTATGCGACCAAGAAGCGGCCGAGCGCGCACCGATCGTGCATGGCCGGGCCTGCATGAGCACGAGTCTCGCGCTCGACGGTTTCGACCTTCGGCTCCTCCTGGCTCTGCAGGAGGACGGCCGGCTGACGAACGGCGAGCTCGCCGAGCGGGTGGCGCTCTCACCCTCGCAATGCTCGCGCCGGAGGCTGCGGCTCGAGGAGGCCGGCATCATCCAGGGCTATCGGGTGGTGATCCCGCCGGCCCGCGTCGGGCTCGACGTCCTGGTCTTCGTCCAGGTCACGCTCGCGACCCACAGCGCCGACAACGCGAAGCGCTTCGCCGAGCTCGTGGGCGGGCTCCCCTGCGTGCTCGAAGCGCATTCGATGACGGGCGACGCGGATTATCTGCTGAAGCTCGTGGTCGGCAGCCTGCCCGAGCTCGCCCGGGTCATCAACGACCGGCTGATGCCCCACGAGAGCGTTGCCCATGTGCGATCGGCGATCGTGCTCGAGACGCTGAAGAGCGACGGCGCCCTGCCGCTCGGC
>JAFAPJ010000582.1 GCA_019247255.1 Methylobacteriaceae bacterium
GTCGGGGTCGTTCACCGTGACCTTGTCGAAGAAGGCGTCGACGGCCGGGCGGAGCGCCGCCAGCGCCCGCATCGCGCCCTCGAAATTCTCGGCCGCTACGGCGGCGGCCGCGGCCTCGCGGGCCTGCTTCAAGGCGGAGGCGAGCGCCTTCTCCTCCCCGAGCGCGAAGGCGGCGGGATCAGGCGCCCCGTCATAGGCGCGCCCGTCCTTCTTCTCCTCGATGCGCAGAATGTTCGCAGCCCGCTTGGTGGCGGCCAGCAGGTTGCGCCCGTCCTCCGTGGCGAGGAGGCGGCCGAGCGCTTCGACCCGGCGGACGATCAGCAGGAGCTCGTCGGGGGCTCCCTGCCCTCCCTCACCGTTGCGAGCCGCGCCCTCCCCTCCCCCTTGCGGGGAGGGGCCGGGGGTGGGGGTCGGGTCAGCGGCGCCCAGGGCCAGCACCGCGTCGATGAGGTCGTGACGCGCGCCCTGGTCGCGGAGATAGACCTTCAGGCGGTCAGCAAAAAAGCCGAGGAGGTCCGCCGCGACCGTGTCATCACCGAGCTTGGCCCGGTGATCCCGCTCAGATTGCGCGTCCCCGGTCGGGATGGCCGGGGCGAGCCCGGCCATGACGCGGAGAAGCGGAAGCCGCAGCCCGTTCTCCAGCACGATCCGGATCACGCCGAGCGCCGCGCGCCGCAGCGCATACGGATCCTTGCTCCCCGTCGGCTTCTCGTCGATCGCCCAGAAGCCGACCAGCGTGTCGAGCTTGTCGGCGAGCGCGACCGCGACCGACACGGGCTCGGTCGGCACGCGGTCGGACGGCCCGAGCGGCCGGTAATGCTCCTCGATCGCGGCCGCGACCGCCGGGTCCACGCCCTGGAGCTCGGCGTAGCGGCGGCCCATGAGGCCCTGCAGCTCCGGGAACTCGCCGACCATCTCGGTCACGAGGTCGGCCTTGGCGAGCCGCGCCGCCCGCTCCGCCAGCGCCGGATCCGCGCCGACCCGGGGCGCGAGCTCGCGCGCCAGCGCCGCGATCCGCTCCACCCGCTCGTGCTGCGTCCCGAGCTTCTCGTGGAACACGATCGTATTCAGCTTCTCGAGCCGGCTCTCCAGCGGCACGCCCTTGTCGGTCTCGAAGAAGAACTTGGCGTCGGAGAGGCGGGCCCGGACCACGCGCTCGTTGCCGGCCACGATCGCGGCGCCGCCGTCCCGGGCCTCGATGTTGGAGACCAGGACGAAGGCCGGCGCGAGGGCGTTCTCCCCTCCCCCTTGCGGGGAGGGGGCGGGGGTGGGGGGCGGGACGGACGAGGCGTCAGCGGTCTCTCTTGAGCGCCCCCCCTCCGGCCCCTTCGGGGCCACCTCCCCCGCGCGGGGGGAGGATCCCCGCAGCACGAAGCATTTCTGGTTCGCCCGGATGGTCGCGCGGATCGCTTCCGGCGGGATCGCCAGGAAGCTCGCGTCGAAGCGGCCCATCAGCACGACCGGCCATTCGACGAGCCCCGCGACCTCCTCGAGAAGGGCCGGGTCCTCGACGAGCTCGAGCCCCTGCGCGAAGGCGAGGTCGCGCGCGTCGTGCAGGATCGCGTCGCGGCGCCGCGCGGGGTCGAGCACGACCTTCGCGGCTTCGAGCGCCGCCACGTAATCGTCGAAGCGCCGGACCTGGATGGGCGCGGGCGCCAGGAAGCGGTGACCGCGCGTCGTGTGGCCGGACGCGATCCCGTCGACCGCGAAGGGCACGATTTCGGTCGCCTCCGTGTCCGAGCCGAAGGTGCAGAGGATCGACTGGAGCGGGCGCACCCAGCGCAGGCTGCCGGGCTCGGCGGAGGCCGCGCCCCAGCGCATCGATTTCGGCCAGGGAAAGCTGCGAATGATCCCGGGCAGGATCTCGGCCAGGACCTCGATCGTCGGCCGGCCCGGCCGCTCGATCACGGCGACGTAGAATTCGCCCTTCTTGCCGTCGCTCTGGACGGCGAGCTGGTCGCGCGTGAGCCCCGTCGAGCGCAGGAAGCCCTCGAGCGCGGCCTCGGGCGCGCCGACGCGCGGGCCCTTGCGCTCCTCGCGCACGTCCTCGCCCCGCACCGGCAGGCCCGCGACGTGGAGCGCGAGCCGGCGCGGCGTCGCGAAGGCGACCGCGCCCTCGTAGAGGAAGCCGCGCTGGACGAGCGCGTCCGTCACGAGCCGGCGCAGATCGTCGGCCGCGCGGCCCTGCATGCGGGCCGGTATCTCTTCGGAGAGGAGTTCGAGCAGAAGGTCGGGCATCGTTCAGCGCCGCCCGCAGACGGCTCGCCTCAGCGTTGGAGAAGGACCGGCCGGCGCCTCAGCCGCGGGCGGCCGAGATCTCGACCTCGCTGACGAGGTCGTAGAGGCCGTCGGACGAGACCTCGCAGCGCAGCCGGAAGGCGGCCCGGCGCGAGCCGTGCGCGAGGTCGAGAAGGCGGTAGAAGCGCTCGGTCGAGAAGAAGAGGTCGAAGCGGTGCTCGCCCGCGCTCGAGATCCCAAAATAATCGCCTGAGACCCGGTCGAAGCGCTCGGGCCAGGAGCGTGCCCGCATCTTGAGCTGGGCCGGCGTCGAGCCCCAGACGGTGAGGTCGACCGCCCCGATCGGCTCGCCCGTGTCGGCGACCTCGCCCGTGCCGGTGAGCTTGCAGACGCCCGTATCGGTCGTCGCCGTGAGCACGAGGTCGTAGGAGACCTGGGTCACCGCGACCCGGATGTTGCGTTCCTGGTTCGGCCTCATGCCGCGAGCCCCCCGCTCTCCGTCCTGAGCCAGGCCGCCCCGCAGGCCTTCGCGAGCTCGCGTACGCGCAGGATGTAGCTCTGCCGCTCCGTCACCGAGATGACGCCGCGCGCGTCGAGCAGGTTGAAGACGTGGGAGGCCTTGATGCACTGGTCGTAGGCCGGCTGCGCCATCCGGTGCCGGCGGTCGTTCACGGCCTCGCCGGGCTCGCCCCAGGCGAGATAGGCCCGGCAGGCGGCCTCGGCGTCCCGGAACTGCCGGAAGAGCATCTCGGTATCGGCCGCCTCGAAATTGTGGCGCGAATATTCCTGCTCGGCCTGGAGGAAGACGTCCCCGTAGGTGACACGGTCCGGCCCGTCGAACCCGTTGAAGTTCAGGTCGTAGACGTTCTCCACGCCCTGCACGTACATCGCGAGCCGCTCGAGCCCGTAGGTGAGCTCGCCCGCGACCGGGGCGCATTCGAAGCCCGCGACCTGCTGGAAATAGGTGAACTGCGACACCTCCATCCCGTCGCACCAGCATTCCCAGCCGAGCCCCCAGGCGCCGAGCGTCGGGCTCTCCCAATCGTCCTAGACGAAGCGGATGTCGTGCAGCCCCATGTCGATCCCGATCGCGGCGAGCGAGCCGAGATAGAGCTCCTGCAGGTCGGGCGGGTTCGGCTTCAGGATGACCTGGAACTGGTAATAGTGCTGGAGCCGGTTCGGGTTCTCGCCGTAGCGGCCGTCCTTCGGCCGGCGCGAGGGCTGGACGTAGGCGGCGCGCCAGGGCCGGGGCCCTAGCGCCCGCAAGGTCGTCGCCGGGTGGAAGGTGCCGGCCCCCACCTCCATGTCGTAGGGCTGCAGGATCACGCAGCCCCGCTCCGCCCAGTAGCGCTGGAGCGTCAGGATCAGGCCCTGGAACGAGCGTTCGGGCCGCAGATGGGCGGGGTCGGCGGACATGGCGCGCCGGACGCATGCGGGGCGGGGTGCGGGCTGTCAACCGCGGGGCGCGCGCGGGCAATTAAAGTTAAAAATCGGTTTTCCTGGCGCCCCCGCCCCGTCCGCGGCATCGCAGACGCAAGCGGGCGTGTGCGCCGGCGCACGCCGGCGCGGCGCAGGTTGCGGCACAAGCCGGCACGCCCATGGGGCTTGGGGAGTTCACGATGTTCACGCAGGGTCAGGCGGTCCGGTTGGCCGTCCTCGTCGCGTTCCTGGCCGGAGCGGCCGTCGCCGTGGCGGCGCCGGCGGGTCAGCCGCGCGGCGCCGCGCCGG
>JAFAPJ010000271.1 GCA_019247255.1 Methylobacteriaceae bacterium
CCGGCGCTCGCGCCGGGCGCGCCGCCTGCGGCGGCCTGCGCCTGCTCGCGCCGCCGCGCCCCGAACAGAACCTGGTGCCCGAGCTGCGACAGCCGCGTTCCGATGGCCCGGCCCATGTTGCCGGACCCGATGATCCCGATCCTCATCTCTCGCCTCCTCAGGTTGCCTCGGCTGCCGGGTGGCCGTGCTCGCCGTCTCGCTGCCCAACATGGCGCCGCATCGATCTTCATGCCAATTGATTGTCATGAACGATGAATTCAGCGAGATTGAGCTTCGCAAGCTCGACCTGAACCTCCTCCTCGTCCTGTCCGCGCTGATCCGCGAGGGCAGCGTCAGCCGCGCGGCGTCGCGGCTCTATCTCGGTCCGTCCGCGATCAGCATGGCGCTCGGGCGCCTGCGCGACGCGCTCGGCGATCCGATCCTCGTGCGCGCGGGGCGACGCATGGAGCCGACGACGCGTGCCCTGCAGCTCTGGGCTGAGATCGAACCGGCTCTCGGCCAGATCGAGCGCGCGGTGCGTGGATCGAGGCGCTTCGATCCCGCCACCGCGGAGCGGATCATCCGCTTCGCCGCGCCCGACGATCTCGAACTCGTCCTCGTTCCCCGTGTCCTCGAGCGGCTCGACACAATGGCGCCCGGCGTCCAACTGGTCGTCCGTCCGTCGGATTTCCGCACGCTCCTCGGCCGGCTCGACGACGGCGACGCCGACCTCGCCCTCAGCGCCACGCCGACCTTCGGCCTGGCGCCGCGGCACCGCATCCAGCCGCTCTTCCGCGAGACCTTCTCGGTGCTCTACGACGCGGCCCGCCTCGGGCGGACGGGCGCGCTCGACCTCGAGACCTATCTCGCGACCCCGCATCTGCTCCTGTCGATTGCGGGCGACCTGCGCGGACCGATCGACGATCGGCTGGCGGAGATGGGGCGGTCGCGCGAGGTCCTGGCCGCGCTCTCCCACTTCCCGACCCTACCGTTCGTGCTCAAGCGGCGGCGAGCGATCGCCAACGTTCCGAGCGTCGCGGCGCACCATTACGCGGAGGCGTACGGCCTTGAGGTCGGTCCGACGCCGGTGCCCTCGCCGGACTTCGAGGTCGCGCTCGCCTGGCACGCCCGGACCGACGCCGACCCTGCGCAGATCTGGTTCCGCGAGCTCGTGGCGAGCTGCGTCGTCGAGCTGAGGCGCGGGGTTGCGGAGGCCGCGACCGCCTGATCGGTCGGCGCCGGCCCTCAATCGGCGTCGTCGGGCACCGGCACCGCGAAGCCGTTGAGGATGGCCGAGACCATGCAATAGCCGGCCACGAGATAGACGAGCTCGGCCGCGCCATCCACGCCGAAGGCCGCGACCGCCGCGTCGTAGGTCGGATGGGGAACCGGGCCGCCGCTGACGAGGGCGGACGCCATGTCGTAGGCCACCGCTTCCTCCTTCGTCAGGTCGGCCGGGCGCTGGCCGGCGACGATCGTGCCGATCTTCGCGTCCGTCAGCCCGACCTTCTCGCTCACCGCGATATGCGCGTAGAGCTCGTAGCGGGACTTGAAGCGTGCGCCCGTGACCAGGATCGCGACCTCGCGCACGGGCTTGGGCAGGACCGGGTTGTCGGCGAGAGCCTTGATGTAGTCCCACCAGGGCTTGCCGAATTTCGGGAAGCGAAGCGTCGGCGCCCACGGCCCGACGAGCGCCCCATCCTCCCGCATCGACACGAAGCCGGTGAACTTCGCCTCGATGCCCTGCTTCATGTCCTCGAAGAGCGGCTTCTGCTCGGGCGAGAGGTCGGCGGGGGCGATCGGCGGGATGCGCATGAGGTGTTCTCCTGACGGGCGAGGCGCATGCCAATGCCGTGCCGATCATGTCGAGGACGTGACGCTCGGCTTGCCGCGTCTCGCACCGCCGCGCTAGGACGCTCGGACCTTCCCGCATTCAGACGAGACCCATGTCGTCACCCGACAGGCCGAAGGCGCGGCTGCCGCGCGGCTTCGCCGATCGACCCGCCGCCGACCTCGCCGCGACCGAGCGCATGCTGGCGCGCATCCGCGACGTCTACGAGCTCTACGGCTTCGAGGCGATAGAGACGCCCTTCGTCGAGTACACGGAGGCGCTGGGCAAGTTCCTGCCCGATCTCGACCGGCCGAACGAGGGCGTCTTCTCCTTCCAGGACGACGACGAGTCCTGGCTCAGCCTGCGCTACGACCTGACGGCGCCGCTCGCCCGGCACGTCGCCGAGCGGCTCGACGCGCAGAGCCTGACCTTGCCGTTCCGCTCCTACCGGGCGGGCTGGGTGTTCCGCAACGAGAAGCCCGGGCCTGGGCGCTTCCGGCAATTCATGCAGTTCGACGCCGATACGGTCGGCTCCGCCTCGCCCGCGGCCGACGCCGAGATCTGCATGATGATGGCCGACACGCTGGAAGCGGTCGGGATCAAGCGCGGCGACTACGTCGTGAAGGTCAACAACCGCAAGATCCTCGACGGCGTCATGGAGGCGATCGGCCTCGGCGGGGACGAGAATGCGGGCCGGCGGCTGACCGTCCTGCGCGCGCTCGACAAGTACGACCGGCTCGGCGCCGAGGGCGTGCGGGAGCTGCTCGGACCGGGCCGCCGGGACGAGAGCGGGGACTTTACGAAAGGGGCGGGGCTCGATCCAGAAAACGCGCAGTCGCTTCTGTCACTGCTGACAGGTACCGCCGATCTAGAAGCTGGGGGCGAGAACGCTTTCGAGGATGACGCCGAGTACGCTCGATCAAGTAACGAAGTCGGACGGTTCACAAACACAGACACGCTGACGAAGATCAGTTGTAATTTCAAAGGCTCGGCGCTCTTTGATCAGGGTTTGATCGAACTCAGGCTGATCTCCGACGTCTTACGATCGTGCGACTTCGGCACGCGCCGCATTCGCATCGACCCCTCCGTGGTCCGCGGCCTCGAATACTACACGGGTCCGGTCTTCGAGGCGGAGCTGACCTTCCCGGTCGTGAACGACGACGGCCAGACGGTGCGCTTCGGCTCGGTCGC
>JAFAPJ010000509.1 GCA_019247255.1 Methylobacteriaceae bacterium
GGGGCCGAGCTCGGCGCCCGCGTTGCCGAGGAGCGCCAGGGCGCACGGCGCCTGCTGCTCGCCGGCGATGGCCCGCGGGCGACGGCGGCGTCCCGCCGCGCGATCCGCGAGCGGATCGCCGAGCTTCGCCGCGACGGTCCGGCCCCGCTCGCCTTCGAGCTCGCCGGCGACGCCCGTCCCGCCCCGCCCCCGGCGCCTCGGCCGGCCGGGACGGCCGAGAGCCCGCCCGTCTGCGTGATCGTCCCGGTCTATCGGGGCCGCGCCGATCTCGAGGCCTGCCTCGACTCGCTCCGACCCGAGCTCGCTCCCGGCCGGGTTCGGGCGATCGTGATCAACGACGCCTCGCCCGAGGCCGAGATCGGGCGCTACCTCGCGGAGCTCGCGGCCGACCCGCCGCCCGGCCTGACGATCCTGGAGAACGGCAGCAATCTCGGCTTCGTCGGCACGGTCAATCGCGGCTTCGCGGCGCTCGCGCCGGGGGAGGACGCGCTCGTCCTCAACGCCGACACGGTCCTCGCGCCCGGCGCGCTCGCCCGGCTCGCCGCCCATTGCCATGCCCGGCCCGGCGTCGCGTCGGTGACGCCGCTCTCGAACACCGCGACGATCCTGGGCTTTCCCCATCCGCCGGAGCCGAACCCGCCGGCCTTCGGGCTCGACGCCGCGACGATCGACGCGGCGCTGCGGGCCGTCGGGGCGGCCCCGCTCGAGATCCCGACCGCGATCGGCTTCTGCATGTACCTCAACGGCGAGGCGCTCGCCGAGGCGGGCCCGTTCTCGCCCGAATGGGGCCGCGGCTATTGCGAGGAGGTCGACTGGTCGCTCATCGCGCGCGACCTCGGCTGGATCCACCTCGCCGCGCCGGACGCCTTCGTGATGCACGAAGGCTCGGTCTCCTTCGGCCGCTCGGAGCGCAGCCGCATCCTGGCCGAGAACCATGCCCGGCTGGAGGCGAAGTACCCGGATTACCTCGCCGAAGTTCACGCCTTCCTGCGCGCGGACCCGCTGGAGGAGACCCGCATCGGGGCGCTCGCGCGTCTTCTTGCCGGGCAGGCGAGCCGGCTCACCCTCCACGTCACGCACGGGCTCGGCGGCGGAACGAGCCGGCATATCGCGGACCTCGCTGCCCGTCCGCGCCCGCCCGGGCATGAATTCGCGACGGTCCTGCCGCTCGACGACGCGCTCCGGCCGGACCGGATCGTGCTGCGCTTCGACCGGTCCGGAACGGAGATCAGCCTTCGGGCCGCGTCCTTCGGGCGGCTCGCGGCCGCCTTGGAGGAGGCCGGCATCGCGCTCGCCATCGAGGTTCACTCGCGGCTCGGGCACCACAGCGCCCTGCTGGACGCGATCCGCTCCGGCGGCAGGCCGTACCGGGCGACCCTGCACGACTTTCAGTGGTACTGCCCGAAAGTCCACCTCACGGACGAGCGCGACTTCCATTGCGGCGAGCCGCCGCCCGACATCTGTCAGATCTGCGTGCGGCATCCGCTGCCGAACCACGACCCGCATGATTTCGGCGACGAGACCGAGCTCGTGCAGCGCGACATCGAGGCCTGGCTGGCGGGGAACGCCGCCTTCCTGCGCGGCGCCGAGCGGATCGTCGCGCCCTCGCAGGATACGGCCGACCGCTACCTGCGCCGCCTCGACCTCGATACCGTGGTGGTCGAGCCGCATGGCGAGCCGGAGCGGGCCTGGCGGGAGCGGCCGAGCGTGCGCCGCCCGAGGACGGGCGCGCTCAGGGTCGCGGTCGTGGGGGCGATCGGCTTCCACAAGGGCTTCGACCTCTTGGTCCGGCTCGCCGAGCGGGCCGCGCACGATCGTGCCCCCTTCTACCTCAGGGTGATCGGGTACACGCCGGACAACGCGCAGCTCACGCGCCTGCCGAACGCGGACGTCACCGGCCCCTACGCGTCGGGCGAGCTGCCGGCCCTCCTCGACGCCTTCGACCCCGATTTCGTGTTCTTCTCGAGCGTCTGGCCCGAGACGTATTCCTACGTGCTGTCCGAGGTCTGGGCCGCGGGCTACCCGGTCGTCGCCTTCGACCTCGGGGCGCCTGCGGAGCGCATCCGGGCGCTCGGGGGCGGTGTGCTCCTCGAGCCGACCCGCGACGCGGGGCGCCTCCTCGCGGCGCTTCTCGAGGTCCGGGACCGGGCGGCCGCTTCCCCTATCCCGGGTCCCCCCACCGCCGGGACGGCGTGAGGCGCTCGTCGAGCGGCTCGGTCCCCAGGATCTCGATGCCGAAGCCGGAGAGCCCGACGAAGCTGCGGGTCGCGGTGCCGAGATTGCGGATCGACTTGATGGAAAGGTCGCGCAGGATCTGGGCGCCGACGCCGACCTCGCGCCATTGCGACATGCGCTCGGCCTCCGACGCGGTCGGCTCGGCGCCGATCGGCATCGCCGGGACCCCGATCGCGCCCTCGCGCAGGTAGATGAGGACGCCCCGGCCTTCCTGGCGGAAGCGCTCCAAGGCCGCCGCGACGCTTTTCGGCGGCGCGAAGAGCTCGGACACGACGTTCGGGCGGTGGAAGCGGGTCAGGATCCCGCACCCGTCCCCGATCGCCCCGTAGACGAGCGCCACATGGTAAACGGGCTCGAAGGGCGAGCGGTAGGAGTAGCCCTGGAGCGGACCGATCGGCGAATCCGCCATGAAGCTCGAGACCCGCTCGATCAGCTTCTCGCGGGCCTGCCGATAGGCGATGAGGTCCGCGACCGTGATGTGCTTGAGCCCGTGCTTCGCGGCGAAGTCGAAGACCTGCCGGCCTTTGGTGACCGTGCCGTCGTCGTTCACGAGCTCGGAGATCACGCCGACCGGCGGCAGGCTCGCGAGGCGGCAGAGGTCGACCGCGGCCTCCGTGTGGCCCGACCGCATGAGGACCCCGCCGTCCTTGGCGATGAGCGGGAAGATGTGACCGGGCCGCGCAAAATCGCCGGCACCCGCGTTGGGGTTCGCGAGAGCCCGGCAGGTCGCGGTGCGCTCGTCGGCCGAGATACCGGTGGTCAGCCCGGGCTTGAAATCGACCGAGACCGTGAAGGCCGTCTCGTGCGCCGAATCGTTCAGCGCGACCATGGGGGCGAGCTGGAGGCGGCGCGCCTCCGCGAGCGTGATGGGCGCGCACACGATCCCGGAGGTGTGGCGCACGATGAAGGCCATCTTCTCGGGCGTGCAGAGCGAGGCCGCGACGATGAGGTCGCCCTCCCCCTCCCGGTCCGCGTCGTCGCTCACCACGATGATCTCGCCGCGGGCGAAAGCCTCGAGGGCGTCCGGGATCGAATCAGGCATCGGGACCTTGAAGCGGGCGGAGTGCGGATCGCGGGACCCGCGGACCGGTGAATGGCACGTCGCGCGGGCTACACGGGCCGGCCCGGGGCGGCAAGGCGGCCTTGACGCCCCGGGGTCGGCCGCTCAAGTCACGCGGCAACGGCGGCCCGCGCGAACGCGACGGAGCGGCCGGTCGGGAGAGGCGAGATGCAGGCGGATCCGGTCGTCATCGCGAGCGCGGCGCGCACGCCCATGGGCGGTTTCGGGGGCGAGCTCAAGGACCTGGCGGCGACGAAGCTCGGCTCGGCCGCGATCTCGGCCGCGCTCGAGCGGGCGGCGCTCGGGCCGGATCAGGTGTCTGAGGTCATCATGGGCTGCGTGCTGCCGGCGGGCCTCGGCCAGGCGCCCGCCCGTCAGGCCGCGCTCGGCGCCGGCCTGTCGGACGCGACGCCCTGCGCCACGCTGAACAAGGTCTGCGGCTCCGGCATGAAGGCCGTGATGCTGGCGCATGACCTTCTCGTCGCGGGCTCGGCCGAGATCGTAGTCGCGGGCGGCATGGAGGCGATGTCGAACGCGCCCTACCTCCTGGACAAGGCCCGGACCGGGCAGCGGCTCGGCCACGGCCGCATGCTCGACCACATGTTCCTCGACGGGCTGGAGGACGCCTACGACAAGGGCCGGCTCATGGGCACCTTCGCGGAGGATACGGCTCAGCACTACCAGTTCACCCGAAAGGCGCAGGACGATTACGCGCTGGCCTCCCTGTCGCGGGCGCAGGCGGCGTCGCGCGACGGCAGCTTCGCCCGTGAAATCGTGCCGATCACGACGAAAGCGGGCGAGATCCGCCTCGACGAGGGGCCGCAGAAGGCGCGGCCCGAGAAGATCCCGACCCTGAAGCCCGCCTTCCGCGAGGACGGGACCGTCACGGCCGCCAACGCCTCCTCCATCTCGGACGGCGCGGCCGCGCTCGTGCTGATGCGTCGCTCGCAAGCCGAGAAGCGTGGCCTGACGCCGCTCGCGACGGTCGTCGCCCATGCGAGCCACGCGGCCGCGCCCGCCTGGTTCTCGACGGCGCCGATCGGCGCCATCTCGAGGCTCCTCGACAAAGCGGGCTGGTCGGCGGGCGAGGTCGACCTCTACGAGATCAACGA
>JAFAPJ010000548.1 GCA_019247255.1 Methylobacteriaceae bacterium
CCGGACCGCGCTTGCGCGTCGAGATCTGCTCGAAGGAGGGCCGAGGCGCCGCGGGCGGGCTCGCGGTCGGGAACAGGTTGCCCTGAAGCGCGCTCTCCTGGATCGCGCCGTCCACGTCGCCCAGCGTGATCGCCCCTTCGAGGCGGACCCGCTCGTAAAGGGTCTCGAGCACGGCGCGCGTGCGCGACGCGAGGTCCGGCGGCCCCTTCACCACGACGCGGTTGCCGAGCGCGTTCACCGTGACGCCGAGCCGCCGCTCGATATGGGCAAGGTGCTGATCGTAATGGCCGAACAGCAGGCCGGCCAGACGATTGTCGGCGAAGGTCAGCGTGACCTCGGCCGATTCGTCGACGCCGGGGATCGCGGGCATGGCGGCGGGCTCGATGACGGGGGCGCGCAATCGGGTCTCCCGCCTCACGCGGCAGCGTCGAGAGCGGGCGCCGGGCGGACCCCGCCCGTCGGTTCGGCGAAAAGCGAGTTCGGGCCGCAGCCCGTGATCCGGACCGGGACGACGGCGCCGATCTCCGCCTGCCCGTCGAACTGCACGGCCTGCAGGTAGGGCGACTTGCCGGCGAGCTGGCCCGGATGCCGGCCGGGCTTCTCGACGAGGATCTCGACCGTCCGGCCGACCGTCGCGGCGTTGAAGCGCCGGCGGTCCGCTTCGAGCTGCTCCTGCAGCCGGGCGAGACGTTCGGTCCTCACCGCCTCAGGCACCTGATCCGCCTTGTCGGCGGCCGGCGTGCCGGGCCGCGCGCTGTACTTGAACGAGAAGGCGGCGGCGAAGCCGACCGCGGCCGCGAGCCGCAAGGTCTCGCCGAAATCCGCCTCCGTCTCGCCCGGGAACCCCACGATGAAATCCGATGAGAGCGCGATCCCGGGCCGGGCCGCGCGGATCCGGTCGACGAGCCGGCGGTAATCGTCCGCGCGGTGGCGGCGGTTCATGGCGGCAAGGATGCGGTCCGAGCCCGACTGAACCGGCAGGTGCAGGTAGGGCATGAGCGCCGGCAGGTGGCGGTGGGCGGCGACGAGATCGTCGCCCATGTCGTTCGGGTGGCTCGTCGTGTAGCGCAGGCGCGCGATGCCCGGGATGGCGGCGAGGCGCTCCAGGAGGCGCGCGAGCGACCAGGGCCGGCCATCGGGACCTGAGCCGTGGTACGCGTTCACGTTCTGGCCGATGGCCGTGATCTCGCGGATGCCGGCGGCGGCAAGCCGTTCGGCCTCCGCCACGATCGCGTCGACCGGGCGCGAGATCTCGGCGCCCCGCGTGTAGGGGACGACGCAGAAGGAGCAGAACTTGTCGCAGCCCTCCTGCACGGTCAGGAAGGCCGAGACCCCGCGGGCGCGCAGCGAGGCCGCCGACGGCTCCGGCAGATGATCGAACTTGGCGAGCTCGGGCAAGTCCGTGTCGACGGGCTTGTCGCCCCGCTCGACGGCGCGCAGGAGCTCCGGCAGGCGATGGTAGCTCTGCGGGCCGACGACCGCGTCGACGCCGGGCGCGCGCCGAAGGATCTCGCGCCCTTCGGCCTGGGCGACGCAGCCCGCGACGACGATCCGGGTCTCGTGTCCTGCAGCCGCCCGCTCGTCCTTGAGCCGGCGCAGGCGGCCGAGCTCCGAATAGACCTTCTCGGCCGCCTTCTCGCGGATGTGGCAGGTGTTGAGCACCACGAGGTCCGCCTCGTCGGCGCCGGCCGCCTCCCCGTAGCCCTCGGCCGCGAGGATGTCGCTCATCCGGGCGGCGTCGTAGACGTTCATCTGGCAGCCGTAGGACCTGACGAAGACCTTCTTGGTCACGGGCGGGCTCGCACCTCTCACCTGTTCGGGATGCCTCTTCTTAATCGCTCGCGGCTCCCAAGAATAGCGGGCGAACCGGCGCCGGGCGCCTCCCTTGCGCCTCAGTCCCGCGCGGCCAGGATCGCCCCCCGCACCGAGGCCTCCGCGGCCGTGGCGGCGCGCTTGCGGTCGCTCGCCGCCCCGAACGGAATCGGCTCGCCCCAGGTCACCACGACGTCGAGCGGCCCGCCCCGGATGAAGCTCGTGAAATGCGGCACGAGCTCCATGTCGCCGTACCAGGCGATCTCCGGGCGATCGCGGCGCGTCACGGGGAGGCCCGCCCGGCGGGTATAGGCGATGGCGAGCGGCTGCAGGCGGACGCCCTCCGGGCCGGCTTCGCCGAGCGCCGCCCGAGCGGCGCCGACGAGCGAGGAGCGGAAGGGGAGGAGGCGATTGCCATCGCCCGTCGTGCCTTCCGGAAACAGGATCACGGCGTCGCCCTCGGCAAGACGCTGCGCGACCTCCCGATTGACCTCCGCGGTCGCGGCCCGGCGCTCGCGGTCCAGAAAGATGCAGCGCTGGAGGCGCGCGAAGAGACCGAAGACCGGCCAGGCGGCGATCTCCTTCTTGGCGATGAAGGAGACCGGGACGAGGCTCGCCATGACCGGGATATCGATCCAGGACACGTGGTTGGCCAGGACGAGGGTCGGGATGCCGGGCTGCGGTCGAGTGCCCCGCTCCGTGACCCGGATCCCGAAGAGCCGCAGGAACAATCGGTGGAAGGCGACCGGGATCGTCCCCGCCAGCCGCCAGCCGCAGCGCAACGCCGCGAGCTGCACGGGCCCGAGCGCCGCGAAAGCGAGGCTTTGGACGAGGAGCCGGGCCGCGAGCCCGGCCCGGGTCACGGCGCGGGATCCGACATGATGCGGGTCATGGAGATCGCGGAGGCGCGCGTCCCGTCCGGCCGGGCGTAATAGCCGGGCCTGCGGCCGCTCTGGACGAAGCCGAGCCGCCGGTACAGCGCGAGCGCCGGAACGTTGCCCTCCTCGACCTCGAGATGCACGCGGGCGATTCCCGCATGCGCGAGCGCCTGGAGGTGGTAGGCGAGAAGGAGCCGGGAATGGCCGCGCCCGCGGACCGAGCGGGCGAGGGCGACGGAGAGGATCTCGGCCTCGTCGGCCGCGTGACGGGACACCGCGAAGCCCAACGGCTGCGGGTCTCGCCCATCATAGAGACCGTCGATCTGCACGCTGCGGTCGGACAGGAAGGCCTCGAACTCGTTCGCGCTCCAGGGTCGCGCGAAGGCCGCCGCGTGGATCTCGGACAGCCGGTCGGCATGCCCATGGTGGACGGGACCGACGCGGGCAGGACGGCGCGCGAGGCCGAGACGGTCGAGCCAGTTCAAAGCCGGGGCAGGGCAGGCGCCTGCGGGCGCGCGTCGGGCGGGGACAGATAGAGCGGCTTCGGCAAGGCCTCGCCCGGCCGGGCGGCGGCGCCGAGCCGCGCCACCCAGGCGATCTCGGGATAGGTCGGGCCTGGGTGGACGAGGGCCTCGAGCCCGACCGACCAGGCATCGACCGCGACCGTCGACGCGCCCGACCCGACAAGCGTCACGGCCGTCGAACCCAGCGCCCGCACGAGCTCGCGCACCGTCATCACGCTCGCCTGGACGACGAGGCGGCCTGACGGGGCGAGCGCCTGGGCATAGACCCGCCCGTTGCGGGCGTCGATGGCGGCCGCCACGAGGCGCGAGCGCGCTTCGGCCATGAAGGGCGCGATCAGCGCCGAGAGCGTCGTGACGCCGACCGCCGGCACGCCGGCCGCGAGCGCGATGGCCCGGGCGGCCGCGATCCCGACCCGCAGCCCGGTGAAGCTGCCCGGTCCGACCGTCACGGCGACGCGATCAAGGGCCGAGAAGCCTCCCTCGACCTGCGACATCACCCTCTCGAGGAGCGGCATCAGCACCTCGGCATGGCCGCGCTCGAGCGCGATCGATTCCTCCGCGAGGAGGCCGGCCTCCGTGTCGAGGACGCAGGCCGCGCATTGCCCGAGCGCGGTATCGATCGCGAGGACCCGCATGGTGGGCTCGGGTCAGACGGCCTCGACCGCCTGGACGCCCGGGAGAAAGTGCCGGAACAGGTTCTCGATCCCGTGCTTCAGGGTCGCGGTCGAGGACGGGCAGCCGGCGCAGGACCCGCGCATATTCAGGTAGACGACGCCTTCCTTGAAGCCCCGGAAGGTGATGTCCCCGCCGTCGCCTGCGACGGCCGGCCGGACGCGCGTCTCGAGAAGGTCCTTGATCGCCTCGACGGTGTCCGCGTCGGCGGCGTCGAAGAACTCCTCTCCCGTGTCCTGAGCGGGCGTGCCGCTCGCGACAGTCGGGGCGCCGGACAGGAAATGCTCCATGATCGCGCCGAGCACGGCGGGCTTCAGGTGCTGCCACTCGCCGTCGCGCTTCGTGACCGTGATGAAGTCGTGGCCGAGGAACACCCCGCCGACCTCGGGAAGCGCGAGGAGGCGGGAGGCGAGCGGCGAGGGGGAAGCGGAAGCCTCGTCCGTCGCGTCGAACGTCCCTTCGGACATCACGATCCGGCCCGGCAGGAACTTCAGCGTCGCCGGGTTGGGGGTGGCTTCGGTCTGGATGAACATGGGCGAGAACCTCGGGAAAGCGGCCGTCAAGCCGCTACGCTTGCCGCGCTATAGCATGCGCGAACGGGCGGCGGGATGGTCGTGTTGTCCGAGAGATGGGGCCGGACGACGGCCCCGGCGAGGGTCGTCGACCGACGCTAGTCGTCCGCGAGGCTGCCGAGCAGGCGAGGCTGAAGGACGAGCGGAGCTCCGGGCGACGGCGCGGGTGCGGTCGGCTGCGGCGAGAGCGGCCGGGGCGAGATCGGGATCGGCTCGCTCGGCCCGCGGGGAGGCGAGGGCGGGAGGGCGGCGCGGCGGGGCAGGTCCGCGGTCGCGAAGTCCGGTGCGGACGGGCGTCGGGCTGCAGTCTCGGTGGCGCGCGCGGGCGGGGAAGCGGGGCGTCGCGCATCCTGGCTCGCGGCCTCGAACGGGTCGGCCTCGTCCTCGATCTCGAGCGGCGCCTCGGGCTCCGGGGGCGGGCGGATCGCGGGTCTTGCCGCGACGGCCGGACGCTCGCCCGCCGGACGG
>JAFAPJ010000619.1 GCA_019247255.1 Methylobacteriaceae bacterium
ATGCCTACACCAAGACGCGCACTGTTCATCATCACGAACATCGCGTTGAGTCCGCGGTTCGGCTCGCCGACCATCCAGCCCTTCGCGCGGTCGAGGTGGATCACGCAGGTGGCATTCGCGTGGATGCCCATCTTGTGCTCGATCGAGCCGCAGGACACGCCGTTGCGCTCGCCGAGCGAGCCGTCGTCCCCCACGAGGACCTTCGGGACGACGAAGAGCGAGATGCCCTTCGTACCGGCCGGCGCTCCCTCGATCCGGGCGAGGACGAGGTGAATGATGTTGTCGGCGAGGTCGTGCTCGCCGGCCGAGATGAAGATCTTCGTGCCGGTGATCGCGTAGGAGCCGTCCGGGTTCGGCACCGCCTTCGTCTTGAGCAGCCCGAGATCCGTGCCGCAATGCGGCTCGGTCAGGTTCATCGTGCCCGTCCAGGCACCCTCGATCATCTTGGGCAGGTAGCGCTGCTTCTGCTCGTCCGAGCCATGGACGAGCAGCGCGGCGATCGCGCCCTGGGTCAGCCCCGGATACATGCCGAGCGCGAGGTTCGCGGACGACATGAACTCCTGCATCACGAGGTTCAGCGTCGTCGGCAGGTCCTGGCCGCCATACTGGGCCGGGGCCGACAGGCCCATCCAACCACCCTCGACGAAGGCCTGATAGGCCTCCTTGAAGCCCGTCGGGGTCTTGACCGTGCCGTCCGGCAGCCGGGTGCAGCCCTCGCGGTCGCCCGTCAGGTTCAAGGGCGCGATCACCTCCTCGCAGAGCTTCGCGGCCTCGAGCAGGATCGCGTCCACGACGTCCGGCGAGGCCTCGGCGAAACCGGCGAGGTTGTTGTACCGCTCCATGTGGAGCACGTCGTTGAGGAGGAAGCGGACTTCCTCGACCGGAGCCTTGTAGCTCGGCATGGGGGCAGATTTCTCCTTGAGATCGCCGGGGCGGCGCAACGGACGGCCGCTGGGCTGAAAATAGCGGAGCTGCCGGACGACGCCAATGGACGGGGCTACGCCGCGGCGGACGTCAGCGCGCCGATTAACTCACCGTTTACCCCGTCTCGCGAAAGGTGGGAATGCGAGGCGTCCCGATCAACGGATTTTCAATCCACTGAGGAGGTCGCGACTCGCACGGCCCTGCGGGGCCGTCGGCCAGCCGGCGGTGACGAGCGAATCATGACCCAGAACGCTTCCCTGAAGCGGTCCGTCCCCGATCCCCAGCCGGACGCGACGCGAACGAGCCGCATCGATGCCTGGCTCGACGCGGCGGTCGCCGAGCAGGCCGCCCGAAACGCGGGGGCCGCGCGCGATCCACGCTCCGGCTCCGCCCCCCCGGCGATCCCCGCGCCCGCACCCGCCGTCCAGTCCGAACCGTCGCGTCCGACCGAGCGAAGCTCCGACGGCGCGCCGTCCCCGCTCGAGGATTCGCTGCGCGACTTCGAAAGCCGCATCCGCACGATCTCGGACCGGCTCGCCGCGCCGCGTCCCGCCCCGCGCCCGGTCCCGGCCTCGGTGCCGGAGATCGAGGCCGCCATCACCGAGATCCGCGCCCACAAGGCTCAGCTCGAGGCCGGGACGGCGCTCGGGCGCGCGCCATCGCATGCGGTGTCCGCGTCCAGGCCAAGGGCGATGCCCCAGGTCGAGTCCCTGCGCAAGGAGATCGCGGGGCTGCGCGGCACGATCGGCTCGCTCGCGCGCCGCGAGGACCTCGGCGACGTCGAACGATCTGTCGCCCATCTCGCCGACCAGGTGGCAGCGCTTCGCGAAGACGGCGTCGCGCCGGCGCGACTCGACGAGCTCAGGGCCGACATCGCCCGGATGGCCGAGATCGGCGCGCCGGTCGATCACACGAAGCTCGCACGCTCGATCGACATCCTGTCGCACAAGCTCGACATGGCGGCGGTCGGCGGCTCGGTCGACGCCACGAGCCTCGCTCCCCTGACGCGGCAGATCGACGAGCTGAGGTCCCTTCTCGCGGGTCTCGCGACCCCCGACGACATGCGGGCGATCGCCGACCAGATCGGCGCTCTCCGCGCGAGCCTCGGGGAGATCGCCCAGCGCCAGGTGCCCGCGAGCGAGGTGCAGGCTCTGCGCCAGGCCGTCGAGGGCCTCGGGGCGCGGCTCGACCGGACCGGCCCCGGCTCCGGGCCCGACATGTCCCGCATGCAGGACATGCTCGTCCTCCTCGCGGACAAGCTCGACCGCGTCGAGAGCCGGGTGAGCGACCCGGCCGCGCTCGACGCGCTCGAGCAGCAGATCGCCGCGATGGCCGGCCTCGGCGCCGGATCGGGGCCGCGTGACCCCGCCCTCGCGACGCTGGAGACGGCGATGAGCCGCCTCCTCGGCGAGGTGGCGACCTGGCGCGAGACGACGGTCGAGCTGGCCGACCGGGCAGCCAGGACCGCCCTCGACGCCGCCCGGGACGAGGCGGCCATGCCGACCGGCTCGGGCGAGGGCGCCGGCTTCGCGGCGCGTCTCGCGACGTTGCGCGACGCGCAGGACGCCCTCGCGGCCAGGACGCTCGAGCGTCTCGACAAGGTTCAGCTGGCCCTCGACGATCTCGCGCGCCGCATGGACACGACGCCCGCTCGGACCGAGCCGCACGTCGCGGAGAGCCGGGCCGGCGCTGCTGCTGTCGCCAAGGATGAGCTGCCGCTCCGCCCTGCAGCCCCGAAGCCGGATCGCAACGATCGGAGAGCCAGCGCCGCGCTGCCCGACGAGGCGGACCGGCCGCTGCCCCCGCCCGTTCCCGAGGACGAGATCCTCCTCGAGCCAGGCCAGCGTCCCGGAGCCGCGCGCCCGACCGCCCCGTCGCCCGACGCCGATGGGCGCGAGATCAAGTCGAGCTTCATCGCGGCCGCACGCCGCGCGGCGCAGGCGGCCGCCGCGGAGGCTTCGGCCGGCCGTACGAAAGGTGGGGCGCGCGCCCCGGAGCTGCCGCCGCTGAAGTCGGGCGAGGGATCGCCCGCTGACCTGCGGGCGCGGATCAAGCATGCCTTCGAGCGCCACCGTCGTCCGCTCCTGATCGGGGCCGCCGCCATCATCCTGGCGCTCGGCGGTCTTCAGCTCGGGCGCGGCTTCCTGGGCGGAACGTCTGTTCAGCAGGCCGCCGCACCTGCGCCGGCCCCGGTGGTCACCAAGCCCGTCGCCGACCCGACCACCACGCAATCGCTGGCGGAGCGCCCGGCCCGGCCCGCACCCGCCCCGACGCCCTCCCCCGCCCCGGTCGCCGAACCGGTCGCGCCGGCCC
>JAFAPJ010000626.1 GCA_019247255.1 Methylobacteriaceae bacterium
TGCCGAGGCGAATTACCCGATGGCGAAGGGCTAGCCCCTTTTCGCGCATCGCGTGTGTCTTGGCCGGGCTCGTCCCGGCCATCCCGATCGGAAAGGCTCGGCGTCTCGCCCGATCGCGATCACCGGGACAAGCCCGGTGATGACGCAGCCTGATTCCTCCATCACCCTCGGAGTCGAACACACCCGCATGAACGTCGAGAACGTCATCCAGGTCCTCGCGAGCGGGCTTCTCACGGGGCTCATCTACGCGCTAATCGCCGTCGGCCTGTCGCTCATCTTCGGGCTGATGGACGTCGTGAACTTCGCGCATGGTGAGATGCTGATGCTCGCCATGTACGCGACGCTCGGCCTCGTCCTCGTGACGACGCTCGACCCGATCGTGCTCGCGCCGATCGTCGCCGCCGCGCTCTTCGTGCTCGGGGCGCTCGTCTATTTCGGCGTCGTCCGGCTCGCGCTTCGCGCCCAGGCCAATCGCGGCATGGTGCAGATCTTCGCGACCTTCGGGCTCGCGATCGTCATCCGGGGCGTCGCCCAGCTCCTGTTCACGCCGGATTACCGCAACGTCCCGAACGTCTGGCTCGGCGGCAAGACGGTCTCGCTCGCCGGCATCTACCTGCCGGTGCCGCAGCTCGCGGGCGCGGCGGTCTCGATCCTCGCCTTCGCGGGGCTGTGGATTCTCATCACGCGCACCGATCTCGGCAAGGCGCTCGAGGCGACCCGGGAGGATGCGGGCGCGGTCGCGCTCGTCGGCATCAACAAGAACCGCGTCTTCGCGCTGGGCTGGGGGCTCGGGGCGGGGCTCGTCGGCCTCGCGGGCGCGATCCTCGCGATCTTCTACTATATCCATCCGGATGTCGGGGCGCCCTTCGCGCTCATCGCCTACGTGACGGTGGCGCTCGGCGGGTTCGGCAGCGTCTTCGGCGCGCTCGCCGCCGGGCTCCTCGTCGGCCTCGTCGAGGCCGCGACGGCGCTCATCCTGCCGCCCTCGCTCAAATCGATCGGCATCTACGCGATGTACCTCCTGGTCGTGTTCATCCGGCCGCGCGGCCTCTTCGGATCGATCTGATGAGCACGCTCTCCGCCGTCGCCCCCTCCCCCGCCGCGCGCAGCGTCGAAGGGCAGTTCGCCCGCGAACGCTGGCTTCAGGTCGCGATCTTCGTCGCGCTCACGGCCGCCGTCGCGGTCCTGCCGCTCGCCATCCGAGACGTCTACACCCAGAACATCATCATCCTGACCCTGCTCTACGCGGCGCTGTCGCAGAGCTGGAACATCCTGGGCGGCTATTGCGGGCAGATCTCGCTCGGCCACGCCCTCTATTTCGGGATCGGCGCCTACCCGACGACGCTCCTCTTCACGAAGCTCGGCGTCCTGCCCTGGTTCGGGATGATCGTCGGCGGGCTGATCGCGGCCGCGATCGCGCTCGCGCTCGGCTGGCAGCTGTTCCGGCTCGCCGGCCATTACTTCACGATCGCGACCATCGTCATCGCCGAGGCGGCGCTGCTCCTCGTCAACAACTGGGACTGGGCGGGCGCCGCGACCGGCATCCAATGGCCCTTCGCGCCGGATTCCTGGGCGACCCTGCAATTCGCCCGGGACAAGCTGCCCTACATCTACTTCGCGCTCGGCTTCATGGCGGTCACCTGGTGCGCGACCTTCCTGATCGAGACCTCGCGCTGGGGTTATTGGTGGCGAGCCGTGAAGGACAACGCCGACGCCGCCGAGAGCCTCGGCGTCGAGATCTTCCGCTCCAAGATGGCGGCGGCCGCGATCTCGGCCTTCTTCACGGCGGTCGGCGGCTCGTTCTACGCGGCCTTCGTCGCTTACATCGACCCCGAGAGCGTGATGGCTTTCCAGTTCTCGCTCCTCATGGCGCTGCCCGCGGTGCTCGGCGGCATCGGCACGCTCTGGGGCCCGGCGCTCGGGGCCGCGATCCTGATCCCGCTGACGGAGGTGACGCGCTCCTACCTCGGCGGCACCGGGCGGGGCATCGATCTCATCGTCTACGGCGTACTCGTGATGGTCGTCGCCCTCGCGCGGCCCCAGGGGCTCATCAGCCTGTTCGCCCGGACGAAGGCGCCCCGGACATGACGGGACGGCCCTTCGATCCTCACCCG
>JAFAPJ010000650.1 GCA_019247255.1 Methylobacteriaceae bacterium
AGATGGGCGCGGCTCATGACGGGCGGGAAGCGGAACACCTCGGTGCCCTCGTCACGGCGCGCCGAGATGAAGGCCGCGAGCGCCTCGACGACCGACTCGTAGGCGCCGGTGCGGGCGTAGACGCCCGGCGCGTTCATGGGCCGGAACATCGCGTCGAACAGGCTGTCGAGCGGGTCCGTCGCGGGCGGCGAGGCCGGCGGGTTCATCACGGGCATGGTCATGGCGGCGATCTCTTCGGCAGGAGGACGGTGACGATCAGGCGTCCAGCGAGGCCGCGACGGGGCTCATGAGCGTCGCGGTCGCGAGGTTGGCGAGGATCCGGTCGTTGTGGATCATGACCGGCGCCGAGAGGATGTCGCGCAGCGCCCGGCCGACGCTGAAGGCGCCGTCCTGGCGGTAGCCCGCGAGCCCGTTCGCCCGCATGGCGCTCGACACGGTCGCGACCGCGAGCTCGGAGACCTCGACCTTCAGCATCGTGATGGCGGTCTGGAAATCGAGCGCCGAGAGCGCCGCGGAATCCTGGCCGGCGGCCTCGAAGCGGTCGAGCCCCTGCCGGATCAGCGCCCGCGCCTGGTTCAGGCTCGAGACGGCCCGGGCGTAATGCACGGCCCCGGGCGGGGCGACGCCGCCCGCCCCGCGCATGGCGGTGCGCGTATAGGCCTGGGCGCGCTCGACGGCGCCGGCCGCGATGCCGGTCCAGCTGCTCGACCAGAGCAGGTGCGAGACGGGCGTCATCGTGTGGTTGTGAACCTCGCCGTAGCGCGCCGCGAGGACCTGCTCCGGCCGGCCACGCGCCACGAGGCGGTAGCCGTTGCTGCAGGTGCCGCGCATGCCGAGCGTCTCCCAGCCGTTGAGCCGCTCGAGCGTGTAATCGGACTTGAGGAAGACGCAGAGAACCTGGTCGGAGGCGGCCGCCTCCGGGTCGCGCCGGGCGACGGTGACGATGCCGTCGGCCTCGGCCCCGTAGGAGATCACGGTCGCGGCACGCTCGAGCGTCACGGCCTCGCCCTCGCGGACGATCGCGGCCGCGGAGAACCGGACGTTGCCGCCGCCCTGCCCTTCGGTGGTCGACGAGGCCAGCAGCAGCTGCTCCTCCGCGACCCGCCGGATCAGGTGGTCGCGCCAGGGATCGCCCCGGCCGTGGCGGACGAGGCACGCGACCTTGGTCTGGTGCATCGCGTAGATCATGGCCGTGGAGGCGCAGGCGCGGCCAAGCGTGAAGCAGACCTCCGCGAGCATGCGGACGGACGCGCCCTCGCCGCCGAGCTCGATCGGGATGCCGGCCCCGAGCAGGCGCTGCGATTTCAGCGCGGCGACCGCCTCGGCCGGGAAGCGGGCCTCACGGTCGACCGCTTCCGCGTGCGCGGCCGCGATCTCCGCCACCGCCGCGGCGCGGGCCCCGAGGTCGTTCGCGTCGGCGGTCTCGTCCGGGCGGGTCAGCTGCATGAGCGTCATGGCATGGCTCCGAAGGTGTGAGGCCGGCCGCGCCGGTCCGCGGCGTGGGTCACGCGGCAGGTCCGGAGCGCACGCGCTCGACCATCCGGGCGATCGTCTCGACCGAGTGGAAGTTCTTCGGGGTCAGCGCCGAGGCCGGGATCATGATGTCGAACTCCGCCTCGACCGCGACCATCAGGTTGACGAGGTCGAGCGAGGACAGCCCCACCTCGGCGAGCGCGTCCGCAGGGCCGAACTGCGCGCGGCCGGCCTGCCGGGCCACGATCTCGCAGGCGAGGCTCATCGTCCGGCTCGCCACGTTTCCCTGCTCCACGTCCGACATCGTGATCCGCGCCTCCGTCTCGTCGGCCCGTCCGGGGCCGTTTCGTCGTGCTTCTTGCCAGGAACCCGATAATTCTTCGGCTCAATACTTCTCGCGATCTGCGCTGTCTCTCTTGACCTCTCGTTCACCATGCGGAGACTTCGCTCCGTCGTGCCCTGGCCTCGTCTCCGCCGACGTGAGGAGCCCGCGACCGGACCCGGGCAGGTGGCGAAACCGGGCGTTATCGGTTGATCCCTATTGCGACGCTGACATGCCGGCCTCGCTGCAAGGCCAGGGCCGGCGGCAGACGCGGGATTCCGTCCCTTCACGGAACGATCGCCCCGCAACCTCGGGTTTTCGGTCCCGTTCCGGGACGCCGCGCCGGGCCGCGCTCGCCCGACGGAGCAATCGCGATGGCCGACACGACCGCCCCCGCCGCGCCGCCCCGAACGGCCGCGCAGGCGCTCGTGGACCAGCTCGTCGCGAACGGCGTCACCCACGTCTTCGCGGTGCCGGGCGAGAGCTACCTGCCGGTGCTCGACGCGCTCCGGGATCCGGGCATCGCGATCACGGTCTGCCGCCAGGAAGGCGGCGCCGCCATGATGGCGGACGCCTACGGAAAGGCGACGGGCCGGCCGGGCATCTGCTTCGTCACCCGGGGCCCCGGCGCCACGAACGCGTCGGCGGGCCTCCACATCGCCCAGCAGGATTCGACGCCGATGATCCTGTTCGTCGGCCAGATCGAGCGCGGGATGCGCGATCGCGAGGCCTGGCAGGAGGTCGATTACCGGGCGGCCTTCGGGCCGCTCGTCAAATGGGCGACCGAGATCGAGAGCGGCGCGCGCGTGCCGGAATACGTGTCGCGCGCCTTCCACGCCGCGACCGGGGGGCGGCCGGGGCCGGTCGTCGTGGCGCTGCCGAAGGACATGCTGAAGGAGCCGGTTCCGGGCGTGGCCGCCCCGCCCTTCCGGCCGGTCGAGGCGGCCCCGGGCTCGGAGGACATGGAGCGCCTCGCCGGGCTCCTCGCCGAGGCGACGAGCCCCTTCCTGGTGCTCGGCGGCAGCCGCTGGGACGAGCGCGCCTATGCCGACATCCGCGGGTTCGTCGAGCGGTGGGACCTGCCGGTCGCGACGAGCTACCGCCGTCTGCCGCTCTTCGACCCGCTCCACCCGAACTACGCGGGCGATCTCGGCCTCGCCGCCAATCCGAAGCTCGTCGGGCGCGTGAAGGCGGCCGACCTCCTCCTCGTCGTCGGCGGTCGCCTGGGCGAGGTCGCGAGCCAGGGCTACACCCTGCTCGAGATCCCCGGCCCCCGCACGAAGCTCGTCCACGTGCATCCGGGCCCGGAGGAGCTCGGCCGCGTCTACGTCCCGACCCTCGCGATCAACGCGGCGCCGACCCGGATGGCGGCGGCGCTCGCGCGCCTCGCCCCGCCTGCCGCGACGCCCTGGTCCGAGAGCGCGCGGGCCGCCCATGCCGAGTACCTCGCCTGGAGCGAGGTCGCGACGCCCCAGCCCGGTCCGGTCAATCTCGGCGAGGTCATGATCCGGCTTCGCGAGGCGCTGCCGGAGGACGCGATCCTCTGCAACGGCGCCGGCAACTACGCGGCCTGGATCCACCGCTTTTACCGCTTCCGGCGGCTCGCCACCCACATGGCGCCGACCTCGGGCTCCATGGGCTACGGCGTGCCGGCCGCGGTCGCGATGAAGCGGCTCTTCCCCGAGCGCACCGTGATCTCGCTCAACGGCGACGGAGACTTCCTGATGAACGGCCAGGAATTCGCGACCGCGGTCCAGTACGGCCTGCCGATCGTGTGCATCGTGGCCGACAACGCGAGCTACGGTACGATCCGGATGCACCAGGAGCGCGACTTCCCGGACCGGGTCTGCGCGACCGACCTCGTCAACCCGGATTTCGCCGCCTATGCCCGGGCCTTCGGGGGCGTCGGCTTCACGGTCGAGCGCACGGATGACTTCCCCGACGCGCTCGCGGCGGCTCTCGCCGCGAACCGGCCCGCGATCGTCCACCTGAAGATGGCGGTCGACGCGATCGCGCCCGGCACCACGCTAACGGCCATCCGGGACACCGCGCTCGCGGCGGCGGGGAGCCGCCGGGCCTAGACTAGCCCACCGTCAACCGCTCCCTGCTCAAAAAGCGTCTTGCGAGCATCAAGATCAGCCTCCATGAGCCCGACCCCGATCTTTTGGTAAAGTTCGGACTCTGTGAACGAAACGCCGACTCGCTCGGCTTTCTTCAAGCAAAACTGATTAGCAACGTAGCCAGCACTCGTCTCGTTTGTGGCCAAGCCCAAAGATAGCTCGGCGTACTTGTCTCCTTTGTTGGCCAGGAAAAACCAATATCCGACGCGATGGTTTGCCGCAGCAAATTTCTCGAGTTGCGCAAAATCACTGCTGATGAGTTCAGCCATTTCATTTACTATGGGATAATTTCAAAGGAAGCGAACATTTCCTCAGCACGGTCTTGCACAGAGCGCCATTCCAAGGCGTATACTCGTCGATAGTTCAGCTCCACAGTGGCCTGCAATCGACGGGAATAAAAATAATGTTGGCAGATCGGCTTGCGAGGCCACGCCGGATCTTCCGTAACGTCACGGATTTCTTCGGCCCCGCAGACTAGAAACATGTCTTTGATTTCGCGATCAGGAAAATATATATCTTCCACTGATCCAATTTTTCTAAAATTATCAAATATTCCAATTGGGCCTACTCTGCTTAAATTCCAACGATCAGATTTCCGCCCAAAGCTCAAGCCATCCTTATTTTGCTTGGCCGAAGACGTCGCGAGAGACACGAAATGGTCAAGCAATTTGTTGATAATTGCCTCACCAGAGTGTTTTGAGCGAACATTCGTGCCCAGGCTGACCAGAACAACTTGCTCGTTCACTCCACTATCAAATAGCGCAGAATTGTCTGCAGTCTTTGGAGCGAAATCCGGCATGAGCGCTTGAATGACGATCGCGCTCGTGTAAGCGCCGACGACATTTGGGTCCGGATAGTCCGGTCCGAGAGCAGCAGCCAGGCCGGCGCCCCCAAACCAGCTATACCCGACGGGGATCCTCAGCTTGACGATGTGATCCGGCGTACCGAGCGGCCAGCGATACTCGATAACCCGTCGCCCTTGTGCGTCTATGACGGGTCGATTGTTGGCCTCTTTGGCTAAGGGACGATCGTTCCGCGCAGTCGCAGGAAGTTCAGCGTTCCCGCGCTCTCTCAAGGAGTACCAATGGGCAGCGGCGGCCGCCGCGCCGAAAAGAAGAAATGCAAATACTGCGAGGCCGGATCGCATCAAAAGTTAGTCCACGTCATCGCGTTCCCGCCCGATGAACGCCAGCGCTACATCACCAACTCAGGCTATGAGTTCGTGTAAGCCGAATCTGCTCTAACGCCCAGCGGTATCCTCGGCCCGGACCCTTGCCGCTTCGACGAGCCGCCCGAGCGCGGCCGCGAGCTCTCCGGCGACGGCGCGATTTGCCAGGAGATCGGCCACGCCGGCGCCGCTCTGAACCGGGATCGTGACGCAGGCCGGGTCGACGATGCGGGCCGCCATCGTCGAGAGCACCTCGCGCAGCTGCGCCGGCGCATGGACCGAGCGGGGAGAGCCGTTCCAGAGCGCGACCGGCATGCCGGCGAAGCGGCCGTCGCCGACGAGCCAGTCGAGCGCGTTCTTGAAGGCGCCCGGGATGCCGTGCGCGTATTCGGGGCAGGAGACGAGGAGCGCGGAGGCGCCCGCGACCTTCTCGCGGAAGGCGGCCTGCCTCCTCCTCGTCGGGATCGAAGGCCGGCAGCCGGGCAAGCCCCTCGAAGCGCATGACCGGGCAATTCGAAGGCGCGAGCGCCGCGGCGGCGCCGAGGAGAGCCGCGTTGGAGCCGCTCCGGCGCAAGCTTCCCGAGATCGCCAGGACCATCATGGGCGCGACAGGCAGCTTCGGCCAACGATGTCAGGCGGCCGCGCGGGCCGGGTCGGGCCCGAGCCAGGCTTCAAGGTCGGCGCGGGCGCGGTCGGTCAGCGCACGCTTCTTGGCGAGCGCCTTCTCGCTCCCGCGCAGGCGCTTCCCGTCCGGGCTCTTCGGTATCCGCTCCAGCGGTGGAAACAGCCCGAAATTCACGTTCATCGGCTGGAAGGAACGCGGGCGTCCCGGCGCATCGCCCTCCTCGGCCGCAAGATGCCCGCCCGTGATATGGGCGACCAGAGCGCCGAGCGCCGTCGTCCCGGGCAGGGCTCGCGGGGTCTCGCCGCGCCGCTCGGCTGCCGCGAAGCGGCCCGCGACGAGGCCGATCGCGGCGCTCTCGACATAGCCCTCGCAGCCCGTGATCTGGCCGGCGAAGCGCAGATGCGGCAGCGTCCTCAGCCGCAGCGTCCCGTCCAGAAGCTTCGGCGAATTGAGGTAGGTGTTGCGGTGAAGGCCGCCGAGCCGGGCGAATTCGGCCCGCTCGAGCCCGGGGATCGTGCGGAAGACCCGCACCTGTTCGGCGTGCTTCAGCTTGGTCTGGAAGCCCACCATGTTGAAGAGCGTGCCGAGCGCGTTGTCCTGCCGAAGCTGCACGACCGCGTAGGGCTTGACGTCCGGCCGGTGCGGGTTCGTGAGCCCGACGGGCTTCATCGGGCCCCAGCGCAGCGTCTCGCGGCCGCGTTCCGCCATCACCTCGACCGGCAGGCAGCCATCGAAATAGGGGGTGCTCGCCTCCCATTTCTTGAAGCTCGTCTTCTCGCCGGCGATGAGCGCGTCGACGAAGGCCTCGTACTGGTCGCGGTCGAGCGGGCAGTTGAT
>JAFAPJ010000067.1 GCA_019247255.1 Methylobacteriaceae bacterium
TGCAGAGCGAGATCCTGAACCTCCAGGCCAACCCCGATCGCGCGGCCGAGGGTACCGTGATCGAGGCCAAGCTCGACCGCGGCCGGGGTCCGGTCGCGACCGTTCTGGTCCAGCGCGGCACGCTGGCGCCCGGCGACATCGTCGTCGCAGGTGCGGAATGGGGTCGGGTACGCGCGCTGATATCGGATTCAGGAGAGACCCTCGACGGAGCCGGGCCGTCCACGCCGGTAGAGGTTCTCGGCTTCAACGGCACGCCGGAGGCCGGCGACCGCGTCGCGGTCGTCGAGAGCGAAGCGCGCGCCCGCGAGATCACGGATTACCGTGCGCGGGTGAAGCGCGAGCGCCAGGCGGCCCGAATCGCGGGCGCCCGGTCCTCGCTCGCCGACATGATGCGCGACCTGCGCGAGGGCTCCGGCCGCAAGGAGCTCGCGATGGTCGTGAAGGGCGACGTGCAGGGCTCGGTTGAGGCGATCGCCGCAGCCCTCGAGAAGCTCGGCAACGACGAGGTGGGGACGCGCCTGCTCCATGTCGGCGTCGGCGGCATCACGGAATCGGACGTCACGCTCGCGACCGCCTCCGGGGCGCTCCTGATCGGCTTCAACGTCCGGGCGCACAAGGAGGCGCGCGAGGCTGCCGAACGGGCCGGCGTCGAGGTGCGCTACTACAACATCATCTACAACCTCGTGGATGACGTGAAGGAAGCGCTCTCCGGCATGCTTCCGCCGAACCTCCGGGAGGAGCGGCTCGGCGAGGCGCAGGTGCTCGAGGTGTTCGACGTGTCGAAGGTCGGCAAGGTCGCGGGCTGCCGCGTCCTCGACGGCCGTGTGGAGCGCGGCGCGCATGTGCGCCTCGTGCGCGACAACGTTGTCATCCACGAGGGCAAGCTCGCCACGCTCAAGCGCTTCAAGGACGATGCGAAGGAGGTCGTGGCCGGCCAGGAATGCGGCATGTCGTTCGAGAATTACGACAAGGTCCGGGTCGGCGATTACGTCGAGTGCTACATCGTGCACGAGGAAAAGCGCACGCTCTAGGCGCTTTCCATCGGTTCGCTCCGTCGCCGGGCCTGTCCCGGCGACCGCGCCGATAGCGGGATGGCCGGGGCGCGAGCCCGGCCCTGACACACCATGGCGGTCCCGCGAGCCGGGCGGCCGTGAACGAGAGCCGGTTCGATCCCGGCGAGGACGATGCAGAAGCGGTCAGATCAGCAGACGAAAGGCCCGACGCAGCGCCAGCAGCGCGTGGGCGAGCTCGTGCGGCACGCGCTCGCGGAGGTCCTGGCGCGCGGCGAAACGCAGGACCCGGTGCTCGCGAGCCATGTCGTGACCGTGCCCGAGGTCCGCATGTCGCCGGACCTGCGCATCGCGACCGCCTACGTGATGCCGCTCGGCGGCAAGGATGTCGGGCCGGTCGTGAAGGCGCTCGCCCGCAACAAGCCGGCGCTGCGGGCCGAGGTCGCGCGGCGCGTGAACCTCAAATTCGCGCCGGACCTGCGCTTTCTCCCGGACGAATCCTTCGACGAGGCGGCCCGGATCGACGCGCTTCTGCGGAGCGAGAAGGTCAGCCGCGATCTTGCGCCGGCTCCCGGGCCCGCGGACGAGGAGCCGTGACGATGGCGCAGGACGAGACGCCGGCCCCGGACGGGGAGGGCTCGCGCGGTCGGCGTCCGCAGGGCGAGCGGCTGAAGCGCCGGGTCGTCAACGGCTGGCTTATCCTCGACAAGCCGGTCGGCATGACCTCGACTTTCGCGGTCGCGGCCGTGAAGCGCGCCTTCAACGCCAAGAAGGCCGGGCACGCGGGCACGCTGGATCCGCTCGCCTCCGGCATCCTGCCGATCGCGCTCGGCGAGGCGACGAAGACCGTGCCCTACGTTATGGATGGGCGGAAATCCTACGTCTTCACCGTCGCCTGGGGGGTCGAGACGGATACGGACGACGCGGAAGGCCGCCCCGTCCAGGCCACGAACCGCGCCCCGCGCCGCGACGAGGTCGAGGCTTTTCTGCCCCGCTTCACGGGCGTGATCGAGCAGGTGCCGCCGCGTTTCTCCGCCGTGAAGATCGCGGGCGAGCGCGCCTACGATCTCGCCCGCGACGGCGAGACGGTCGACCTGAAGCCCCGGACCGTGGAGGTCACGCGCCTCGCGATCGCGGCGCATGACGGGGACCGAACGATCCTGCAGGCCGATTGCGGCAAGGGCACCTATGTGCGGGCGCTGGCGCGCGACCTCGGGCGTGCGCTCGGCTGCCTCGGCCACGTCGCGGCGCTGCGGCGGACCAGGGTCGGACCCTTCACGGAAGACGCGGCCGCGACGATCGGCGAGCTCGAGCGCGCGGCGGGCGATCCGTCCGCGCTCGACGGCGGCCTGCATCCCGTGATCGCTGCGCTCTCCGACCTCCCGACCCTGCCGGTGTCGCGCGACGCGGCCGGCCGGCTCATGCGCGGCCAGGCCGTGATCCTGCGCGGGCGCGACGCGCCGGCCGAAGGACGTTTCGCCGCGACGCTCAACGGCGCGCTCGTCGCGATCGGCGACGTCGCGCAGGGCGAGCTCGTCCCGTACCGGGTCTTCAACCTCGCATAAGGAGCCGTCCATGGCGCTCCAGGGGCGCAAGCCCGGCTGGCTTCTCGACCGCATCCTCGGCCGCGAGCCCGACGCGGAGACGGCGCCGACGCCACCCGAGGCGCCGTCGGCGCCCGAGCCGCCGCCGCTCTCGCCGGCGTCCTGGTCGGAGGGGCAGCCCGACTTCACGCCCGCCTCCGAAACCGAGGTTCCGCTCGCGGCTCCGCCCCATGTGGAGGAGGCCGCGCCCGAGACCGTCCTGGCCGAGAAGCCCGTCGAGGAGCTCGCGGGCGCGACGCTCCAGCCGGTCGCCCCGGCCTTGCCCGAGCCTGCCGCGGCTCCCGCGGCACAGCCGTCGGGCGAGGGCGGATGGTGGCGCCGCCTCACGAGCGGCATGCGCCGCACCTCCTCCGCCATCGGCGACAGCGTCACGGGGCTTTTCACCAAGCGCAAGCTCGACCGCGCGACCCTCGACGACCTCGAGGACGTGCTGATCACGGCCGATCTCGGCGTCGAGACCGCGACCCGGATCACCGAGGCGGTCGGGGCCGGCCGCTACGATCGCGAGATCGCGCCCGGCGAGGTCAAGGCCATCATGGCGCGGGAGATCGAGCGCGTCCTCGATCCGGTGGCCGTGCCGCTCGCGATCGACCGGAGTGCGAAGCCCTTCGTGATCCTCACCGTCGGGGTGAACGGGGCCGGCAAGACGACGACCATCGGCAAGCTCGCCGCGAAGTTCCGTCGGGACGGGCTCTCGGTCGCGATCGCGGCCGGCGACACCTTCCGGGCGGCCGCGATCGAGCAGCTGAAGGTCTGGGGCGAGCGCGTCGGCGCGCCCGTGATCGCGCGCCAGCAAGGCGCGGACGCCTCGGGGCTCGCCTTCGACGCGCTGGAGGAGAGTCGCAAGGCGGGCCGGGACGTGCTGCTCATCGACACCGCCGGGCGGCTCCAGAACAAGGCCGGGCTCATGGCGGAGCTCGAGAAGATCATCCGGGTCGTGCGCAAGCTCGATCCCGCGGCGCCGCACGCGACGCTTCTCGTGCTCGACGCGACGGTCGGCCAGAACGCCTTGTCCCAGGTCGAATTGTTCGGGAAGACCGCCGGGGTGACCGGGCTCGTCATGACGAAGCTCGACGGGACGGCCCGCGGCGGCATCCTGGTCGCGCTCGCCGCGAAGTTCGGGCTCCCGGTCCATTACATCGGGGTCGGCGAAGGGGTCGAGGATCTCGAACCCTTCACGGCGCGCGACTTTTCCCGTGCCATCGCGGGGCTCGACGAGGCCGCCTGACGGACACGCTTCGTCAACAGGGGCGGCGTAGCCTCGGGGCTTTCCCGCTCCGGTCCGGCCCATGCTCGTTGCGTATCCTGCGGAGGCCCGCGCCGATCCGGCTTTCGATCCGCGCCGCCTCGGCGCCGCCGCCTTCGTGCTCTCGTTGCGCGAGCGGGGCGTCTTCGCCGTCAACGTGCTGCGTGCGATGGAGACGGTGCCGCGCGAGCATTTCGCGCCGCGCCGCTACGCCGACCTGTCGCGGGAGGACATCGCGCTGCCGCTCCCCTGCGGGCAAACGATGTGCTCGCCCGCGACCGTCGCCGCCATGCTCGCGGCGCTCGACATGACGCCCGGCCAGCGCGTGCTCGAGATCGGCACGGGCTCGGGCTACGTCTCGGCTCTCCTCGCCCGGATGGGCGCGGACGTTCACTCGATCGAGCGGCTCCCGACCCTCGCCGAGAGCGCGGCCGGACGGCTGGCTCTGACGGGCCTCGATTCCGCGGTCCGGGTCGAGACCGGCGACGGTCTCGCGGGGCCCGAACCCGACATCCGCTTCGACCGCATCCTCCTCAACGGCGCCGTTCCGAGCCTGCGCCCGGCCCTCCTGTCCCGCCTCGCCGCGGGCGGTCGCCTCGTCGGCGGTCTCCTAGCGGAGGGCCGCACGCGGCTCCTCACGATCGACCGTGACGCGACCGGACGGCTCAGCCGGAGCGTCGGCGCGGCGATCCGCCTGCCACCGCTGGTCGAGGGCGCGCCATTAACGCGAGAGGGGCGTCGCTCAACGGAATCGTAACCTGAACATCCCTTTACTCGGGCGAGTCGAGTTCTGCGTTCGGTACGGGTGGGCGATGCGTGAGCGTAGCTTGAGCGGTCTGTGGCGTGCTGGGTCCCGCGTCGCCTTGATCACGGCGGTCGGTGGCTTGGCCGGGGCGTGCAGCGCCGATGCGGCGCGCTTCTCGGACAATCCTTTCTCCAATCCTTTCGCATCGCGGGACGTCGCCGAGCCCAAGATGACCGGGAGCCTCGGCCCGAAGAAGCCCGCCGGGGCGGTCCGAACCGGCGCGGTCGCCTCGGCCCCGCTCGCCCCGCCGCCGGCCGCCCGCGTGGCGGCCGCGAGCGCCGCCGCCTCCGCCGAGACGCCGACCCGCTACGCCTCGAGCGCGCCGGCCGGCTGGACCGCGACGGGCGGCACCGCCATTACGGTCGGACAGGGCGACTCGCTCGCCGCCATCTCGAACCGCTACGGCGTCCCGACCGGCGCGATCCTCTCCGCCAATGGCGTGACGGCCGCGCAGGTCACGCCCGGGCGGCGGATCATCATCCCGATCTACAACGCGGCCGGTGCGCCCGCCGCAATGCCAGCCAGGAAGGTCGAGGCCGCGCCGGCGGCGGCCCCAGCCGTGCAGAGCGTTGCGGCTGCCGCCCCGGCGCCCGCCGCCGGCCGGGTCGTCGCGACCGCGAAGCTTCCGCCGAAGCCGGCTCCCGCGAAGGTTGCCGCGGCCGAGCCTGCGAAGCCGCATGTCCGGCCGGGCCAGCCTGCCCGGGCTCCTGCGCCGGCGCCGCTCCATGCGACCGCGCGGCCCGTTCCGGCTGAAGCCAAGAGCACCGCCGCGATCCAGCATCCGCGGCCCGGGCGCACGCTCGCCAAGACCGAGACATCGAGGTCCGAGGCGCCGAAGCCTGAGCCTGTGGCGAAGGTCGCGGCGAAGCCCGAGGCGAAGCCCGCCAAGGTCGCCGAGGCGAAGCCTGCCAAGCTCGCCGACGCCAAGCCGGCGCCGGCGCCTGCCGCGACCGCGAAGCCGGCGGCGCCCGCCGCGAAGCCGCTCGAGCCCGCCAAGGTCGCGGCCGCGACGCCGCCCAAGACGGCCCTGCCGGCGCGCGAGCCGGAAACGACCGCTTCGCTCCCGGTTCAGCCCGTCGCCCCGGCCCCCGCCGCGCCGGCAGCGCCGACCGCCGAGTTCCGCTGGCCGGCGCGGGGCCGCGTCATCTCCGGCTTCGGCGGCCAGGGCGGCAACGAGGGCATCAACATCGCGGTGCCCGAAGGCACGGCCGTGAAGGCCGCGGAATCCGGAACCGTCGCCTATGCCGGCAACGAGGTGAAGGGCTACGGCAACCTCGTCCTTATCCGACACGACAACGGCTACGTCTCGGCCTATGCGCATAACGGCGAGGTCGAGGTGAAGCGCGGCCAGAAGGTCGCGCGTGGCCAGGTGATCGCGAAGTCGGGCCAGAGCGGCAACGTGACCTCGCCGCAGATCCATTTCGAGATCCGGCGCGGCGCGAACCCGGTCGATCCCGTGCCCTACCTCGCGAGCAACTGAGCTCGCCGAGGCGGGTCACGCGACGGCTCGAAGGAGTCCGGAGACGATCCCTCGGGCGCTGCGCAGATCGGCCGAACGACGGGGCGGATCGGGGCACCTCGCGGCCCCCGGTCCGGTCCCCACGACCGAGCCGGGCGGCGGGTCCCCCGCCCTGTTCCGGCGAAGCTAAGCCCGCCTCACGAGGCCGCGCGGACGATCACTCGCAAGGGCCGAGGCGCGGGCCACGACAGGCCGCCGATCCGTTCCGAGGCGGCCACGATCGGCGCCGCCGCGGTCTCGTCGCGTCGGCGCGGCCTTGGGCGCGACCTTGGGCGCGGCGCGTCCTATCCGGTCGGCCCACCACGAGCCAACCTCGCTCAGGCGGCCCGGCGCAGGCTCCGCGAGCGTCCCGGGGACGGCGCGCCGCGCGCGGGTCGAGCGTCGCTCTCGATCTCGAAACGGGCGACGATCCGCGAGAGCTCCTCGGCTTCTGCGGCCAGCCCCCGGCTCGCGGCGGTCGTCTGCTCCACCATGGCGGCGTTCTGCTGCGTGACGCCGTCCATGGCGCTGACCGCCGTATTGACCTCGCGCAGCCCCGTCGCCTGCTCCTTCGCGGAGGCCGCGATGGCCCCGACGGTCGTGGCGAGCTGACCGACCTGGTCGAGGATGCGCCCGAGCGCGGTCCCGGCCTCGCCCACCAGGGTGACCCCGCTCTCCACCTGGCTGGCCGACGACCCGATCAGGGCCTTGATCTCCTTGGCGGCCTCGGCCGAGCGCTGGGCGAGCGCCCGGACCTCGGAGGCCACGACCGCGAAGCCCTTGCCGGCCTCCCCGGCCCGCGCTGCCTCCACGCCGGCGTTCAGCGCGAGAAGGTTCGTCTGGAAGGCGATCTCGTCGATGACCCCGATGATCTGCGAGATCTGCCTCGCCGATCCGTCGATCGCGGCCATCGCGTCGACGGCCCGCCGCACGACCGCTCCGGTCCGCTCGGCATCCGACGAGGCGACCTCGACCACCCGCTGCGCATGGCCGGCGCCGTCGGCTGTCTGGGCGACGGTCGCGGTGATCTCGTCGAGCGCCGCCGCGGTCTCCTCCAGCGACGCCGCCTGCTGCTCCGTCCGGCGGGACAGGTCGTCCGTCGCGCCCGCGATCTCGCCCGTGCCGGAACGGATGGCGTCGGCCGCGGTCGCGACGGTCGCGATCGTCTCCCCGAGCGACCGGAGGGCCGCGTTGAAATCGTCCTTCAGCTTCGCGTAGGCGTCGGGGAACGTTGCGGAGATCCGGTAGCCGAGCCGACCGCCGGAGAGCGCGTCGAGCCCTTCGGCCAGGGCCGCGACCACGACCGCCTGCTCGCGCGCGGCCTGTTCGGTCATGGCGCCGGTCCGCGCCCGTTCGGCCTCGGCGAGGCGCCGGCTCTCCGCCGCCTCCGCCTCGAGCCGCCGCTTCTCGATCTCCGCGTCCCGGAACACGCCGACCGCCCGCGCCATGGCGCCGATCTCGTCGCGTCGGCCAACGCCCTCGACCTCGGCCTCGACGTCGCCGGCCGCGAGAGCCGCCATGCGCGTTTCGAGGCGCCGGATCGGCCGCGAGATCCCGTGACGGGAGACCAGGAAGGCGATGCCCGCGCCCGCGAGAAGCCCCGCGAAGCCGACGGACATGTTCAGGACGATCGCGGTCTGAGCCGTCTGAGCCGCCTCGTCCGAACGCGCTTTCGTGCGCGCGATCATCTCGTCGTTGAAGCGGGCGCCGGATGTCAGCAGGCGCAGGAGCTCGGAATCGAGCTTTGCGGCAAGCTCGGTCGCTTTTGCGTTGTCGTTCGCGAGCCCGCGCTTGAGGGCCTCCTCGACCGACGGCGTGATCTCCGTCAGCCCTTGGCCGAGCGCGGCGTATCGCGCCTCGTTCTCCGGCTCGAGCGCGATACCTCGTGCGAGATGCGCATGGGCGCGACGGATCGCATCCCGGGCCGTGCCCGCCGCGTCCTGAGCCTCCTTGGACGCCCCGTCATAAGCGATCGTGCGGTAAAGGCCGTAGCCGATCTCGCTCATGGTGCGAACGAAGCGCGCGAGCTCGACCCGGGCCGGGGCGTTTCGCTCCACCACGCGGTCGTAGACCCCCTGGACCGCCTGCAGCCGCGAGCTGCCGAAGACGACGGTGAACACGGTCAGCCCACCCAGCAGAGCGATGACCGAGAGCACCTTGCCGGAGATAGTCAGCGTCGGAAGCCGCATGGTCGATCGCCCGAAGTTCTGGTTGCGTGAGGTCTCCCGCTATGCGGCAGAAACCTTAAGCAAAGCGAACGCGCGACATCCGCACATTGCAGCGTGAAAGCTCGCGGCGGACCCGGCGACCCCTGAGCTCATTGGACAAAATCAACGTCGCATCGTGCCGAGACGGGGAGCGGCGCCCGGCGCGTGAACGGGGCCGTCCCGCGATACGGGGTTGCGACGCTCGCATCGCCCGTCAGGCGAGCCGAATCTCGAGCCGGCCCGCGAGGTCCTGAATGAACTGCCAGGCCGTGCGGCCGGAACGCGAGCCGCGGGTCGTCGCCCATTCGAGCGCCTCGGCCCGGATCACGGCCCGGTCCTCCTCGAGCCCGAGCCGCTCCGCGTAGGCGAAGACCATCTCGAGATATTCGTCCTGGCTGCACTTGTGAAAGCCGAGCCAGAGTCCGAAGCGATCGGACAAAGACACCTTCTCCTCGACCGCCTCGCCAGGATTGATCGCGGTCGAGCGCTCGTTCTCCATCATATCGCGGGGCAGGAGATGGCGGCGGTTCGAGGTCGCGTAGAAGATCACGTTCTCGGGCCGGCCCTCGATCCCGCCTTCGAGCACGGCTTTCAGCGATTTGTACGAGGTGTCGTCCTGGTCGAAGGAGAGGTCGTCGCAGAATACCAGGAACCGGTGGGCGTCGGCGCGGAGCAGCCCCATCAGCTCCGGCAGGGTCTCGATGTCCTCGCGGTGGATCTCAACGAGCTTCAAGGGAGTCTCGAGCCCGCCGCGCGCGTTGACGGCGGCGTGCACGGCCTTGACGAGCGACGACTTGCCCATGCCGCGCGCACCCCAGAGGAGGGCGTTGTTCGCCGGCAAGGCGCGCGCGAAGCGCTCCGTGTTCTCGAGGAGCGTGTCGCGGGCCCGGTCGATGCCGCGCAGCAGCGCCATCTCAACCCGGTTCACGTGGCGCACGGGGGCGAGGCGGCGGGCCGGCGCCTGCCAGACGAAGGCGTCGGCGGCGGCGAAGTCGGGCGGGGGAGGGGACGCACCCGCGACACGCTCGAGCGCCTCGGCGATGCGTTGGAGGAGTTCGGGGATCGAGGCGGCGGCGGTGGTCATCGACGGGTCGCCCGACCCTTAGCGGGCCGCGGCCGGACGGTCCAACGCTCGTTCGCCGAGCGAAAGGACAGCCGATCTGGCGCCGGCGGCGCCGATCTCCGATCGCCGAGCCTCGCGCGAACCGCATGTCTCAGGGGTGGTAAACGGATTATGACCGAGCAACATGCATCGGGCACATAGCTGGTCAGCGGAGCTGCCGGTAACGCCGGCTCGGTCAAGGTCGTATATGCACTGCAACACGGACGTGCTCTCCGCCCGTGAAGACCTGATCAGAAAGAAGAAAAGCGATGTTCACCACCGTCGTGCTCTCCAAGATCCGCTCCTACCTGAAGTACCGCGAGACCGTCCGCGAGCTGTCCGGCCTGTCCGATCGCGAGCTGCAGGACATCGGCATCTCGCGCTTCGAGATCCGCCGCGTCGCGCGGGCCGGCCTCGCCGCCTGAGCGACCTGAGAGCGGCTATCGCCTGCGACGCCCGCCCCTCGGCGGGCGTCGTCGCGTCCGGGGCTCGCTTGCAGGGGCGAGAGCGCTTCCGCTAACGAGGGCCATGACCCTCGATCCCGTCCATGTCGTCGGCGGCGGGCTCGCCGGCTCCGAGGCCGCCTGGCAGATCGCCGAAGCCGGGCTCCCCGTCGTGCTCCACGAGATGCGTCCGGTGCGGGGCACCGAGGCGCATGCGACCGACCGGCTGGCCGAGCTCGTCTGCTCGAATTCCTTCCGCTCCGACGACGCGCAGGCGAATGCCGTCGGTCTTCTTCATCAGGAGATGCGGCGTCTGGGCTCGCTGATCATGCGCGAGGCGGACCGGCATCAGGTTCCGGCCGGCGGCGCGCTCGCGGTCGACCGCGAGGGCTTCGCCGCGGCGGTCACGGCCGCGCTCGCCGGGCATCCGAATGTCGCGATCGCCCGGGAGGAGGTGGCCGGACTGCCGCCATCCGCCTGGGGGCCGACGATCGTCGCCACGGGGCCGCTCACCTCCGCCGCGCTCGCGGATGCGATCCTGGCGGCCACGGGCGAAGCCTCGCTCGCCTTCTTCGACGCGATCGCCCCCATCGTCCACGCCGACACGATCGACATGGGCGTCGCCTGGCGGCAGTCGCGCTACGACAAGGCGGGGCCG
>JAFAPJ010000401.1 GCA_019247255.1 Methylobacteriaceae bacterium
TTTCCCGACGATCGCGGCTCGGCAGGGCGCCAAGATCCTGATGACGAGCGGGGAGGCCGGCTACACCTACACCATGTGGGTCAATGCGGCGGGGCCGTGGCTCGCCAAGAACGAGAAGGACGCCAAGGCGATCCTCGCGGTTCTGGCCGAGGCGAACGCGCTCATTACGGCCGACCCCGCAGCGGCCGCGGCCGACCTCCAGGCCCAGACGAAGCTTCCGGCCGCCGACACTCTCCCGCTCATCAAGGGCGTCGTCTGGACGATGCGGGACTTCAACGACGACGATCTCAAGAGCTTCGCCGGCATCGCGGACTTCCTGGCGGAGCAGAAGATCACGCCGGCGCGGGTCGACGTGCCGAAATACCTGCAGCGCGGGTTCTACAAGCCGTAAAGGGCCGCGAGCCGTGGCGCAGGGCGCCTCCATCTCGCTCGAGCGCGTCGCGGTCCGGCTCGGAGGCGTCGAGATCGTCTCAGGCATCGACCTCGAGGTCGCGCCGGGCGAGTTCGTCGCGCTTCTCGGACCTTCGGGCTGCGGGAAGTCGACGCTGCTCAACGGGATCGCCGGCTTCACCCCGGCGGCTGCCGGGCGCGTCCGGGTTGGCGATCGCCCGGTGACCGGGCCCGGCATCGACCGCGGCGTCGTCTTCCAGAGCTCGGAGGCCTTGTTCCCTTGGCTCACGGTGCGCGAGAACGTCGAGTACGGCGCGCGCATCCGGGGCGTGAAGGCCCGCGAGCGGGCCCGGCTCGCGGCCGAGCATCTGCGCATGGTCGGGCTCTCGGCGGCCGCCGACAAGTTCCCGGGCGAACTCTCGGGCGGGATGCGCCAGCGCGCGCAGATCGCCCGCGTCCTCGCGAACGAGCCGGCCGTGATCCTCATGGACGAGCCCTTCGGCGCTCTCGACGCGCAGACCCGGGAGGTGCTTCAGCGCGAGGTCGACCGCCTCTGGCGCGAGACGGGCGCGACCATCCTGTTCGTCACGCACGATATCGCCGAGGCGGTGCTGCTGGCCGACCGCGTCGTCACCATGACGACGGGCCCGCGCGCCCGCATCAAGACCGTCGCGCCGATCGATCTCGCCCATCCGCGCGACCTCGAGCAGCCGGGCGCGGTCGCGCTCGTGCGACTACTGCGGGACGACATCGCCGCCGAGGTCAACCGCGCGCTCGTCGCCCAGGGTCTCGTGCTGGCAACCGAGCGCGCGGACGCGGCGGCGTGAGCGCGAAGGCCGTCGGCGTCGTGGTGCCCGAGCGGCCTCCTGGATCGGGCAAGCGGGCGAGCCTCGGGCGCTTCGGCTATACGTTCGCCTCCGTCCTGCTCGGGTTGGGCGCCTGGCAGCTCCTCAGCCTGCGGCTGCCGCCGCTCTTCCTGCCGTCGCCCGCCGCGACGGGGGCGGCCTTTCTCGAGCTCGCCCGCGACGGGACGCTGTGGGAATCCATCCTGGCGTCGGGCGCGCGAATCCTGGTCGGCTGGGGCGCCGGCGTCGCGGTCGGCATCCCGCTCGGCATCTTCATGGGCTATTTCCGGCCCGTCCGGCAGCTCGTCGACCCCTACATCGAGTTCTTCCGCTTCATCCCGCCGATCGCCTTCGTGACCTTGGCGGTGATCTGGCTCGGGCCTGGCGAGAGCTCGAAGGTCGCGCTCATCTTCTACACGACCGTGTTCATCGTGACGCTGAACGCGCTCGCCGGGACGCAGGCCGTCTCGGAGCTGCGGCTCAGGGCCGCCGCCTCCCTCGGGGCCGGACCCTTCACGACGCTGCGGACCGTCATCGTGCCATCGACCGTGCCGTTCATGGTCACGGGCGCCCGGATCGCGATGGGCAACTCCTTCCTGACGATCGTCTCGGCCGAGATCGTGGCGGCCCAGGAGGGGCTCGGCGCGCTCATCTGGAACGCCCGCAACTACAGCCGGACGGAATGGGTCTTCGTCGGCATCATCACGCTGGGCCTCCTCGGCTTCCTGTTCGACCGGGTGCTGCGCCTCGGCGCGACCCGGTTCCTCAAGCGCTACGGCGTGACGGTGTGAGCGGCCCCATGCAGATCGCGGTCTTCCTCACGGTCGAGGCGCCCGGCCGCCAGGTGTCCGGCGCCGACCTCGAGACCGCGGCGGCGGCGATCGGCGCCCTGCCGGGCCTGCGCGGCGCGCTGCTCTACCATCCCGTCGAGGATGCGCCGGACCACCCCTTCGCGGCGGATGGCAGCGGGCCGGCTTTCGCGGCGGAACTGCGCTTCGACGAGCGCCCCGCGGCCGAGGCGGCGTTGTCGCCCGAGCGCCTCGGACGTCTCGCCTGGCCGAGCCTCGGGGCGTGCACGCCTCGGCTCGGCCTGTTCGCGGTCCGCGATTTCGCGACGCCCGACCCGACGCCTCGCAGCCCTGAGCCCTGCACCTTCCTGGTTCGCTACGAAGGCGTCGCGGCTGAC